>CALMWA010000405.1 GCA_937873125.1 uncultured Actinomycetes bacterium
GCAGCTTCTCCGAAGGGCGCGGCAGCCACACTAGCCGTCGTCTCCAGCGGTCCCGAAGACCAGTTCTACCTCGACCACAACATCTACGCCGCCGAGATGGACGCCATCCTCACGGAAACGAAAGACATCGGCGTGGACGTTGACGGGTATCTCCTGCACGGGCCGACGGGCCAGCGCATAGACGTGATCTACGAGCGGGTGGATGAAGACCGGCTCTACGCCGAGGTGCCGGGCCTTCTGGAGTGCCACGTCTCCGGCAAGACACACGTCCTCTTCGCCCCGAACTCCGAGATAATCGACGACAAGGGCGTCGGGGCGTTCGTGCCGGAGATGGTGCGCGTCTACCTGGGGGAGGAGCCGCTCATCCAGAACGCCCGGACGTGGTCGCTGGCCGTAGAAGAGGACCGCCGCTACGTCATGGACCACTTTGGGGAGCTGGTAGTCAAGAGCCGGGGTGGCTACGGCGGCAAGGAGGTCATGATCGGGCCGGAGGAGTCGAAAGAGTCCGTAGAGAAGTTCAGGCGCATGGTCGAGAAGAACCCGGTCGAGTACATCGCCCAAGAGATGATCGACTTCTCCACCCACGTCCTCTGCGAGCCGGACGGGGACGACTTCCTGCTGCGCGACTCCTTCGCCGACTACCGGATGCTTCTTCTCGCCCCCGACCCGGAAGATCCGGACGTTGTCGAGATGGTGCCGGGCTCGTTGAGCCGCGTGGCCGCGCCAGGCAAGCACATCGTCAACATATCCAGCGGAGGCAAGATGAAGGATACCTGGGTGCTGGAGAGATGAACTACGGCGAAATCATATCCAGCGCCGTCCGCCTGACGTGGCGCAACAAGTTCCTCTGGTTCTTCGGCTTCTTCGCCGGCGCGAGCGCATCATTCAACTTCCCCGGCGGGGGCGGCGGTACCGGCGACGGCGGCATGGGTGGTTTCCCGGCGCCCCTGCGCGGGATTGTGGCCTGGGTGCAGGACAACCTGGCTCTTTTTCTGACGGTCATCATAACTTTAGGAGTTTTGATCGTGGTGGTCGGGATAGTGCTGTCCATGATCTCTCAGGGCGCCCTCGCAGAGAGCGTGGCCGCGCTGGACCGGGGCGAGGAGCACCGCTTCGGCTCCGCGTGGAGGGCCGGAACCGCGAACTTCTGGCGGGTGCTGGGGCTGAAGATCCTGTTCCTGCTCATCACCATAGGCGTGTCGCTAATCCTGACGCTGGTGCTCGTGGCGCCGACGGTTGGGATCTTCTTCGCCACGGAATCGGTGGCGGCGCGGGTCGTCGCCGTGGTCTTCGCAGTGCTGGCGGGTCTCGCGCTGCTCGTCCTGATCTTTATCCCGCTGGCCGTGATCGGGCAGTGGGCGCTCCGGAGGCTAGTGGTGGACCGGGACCGTATCTGGGAGTCGATAAAGAGTGGCTTCGGCCTCTTCCGGCGCAACATCGGCCGGAGCCTGCTCGTGTGGCTGATACAGCTCGGGTTGATGCTCGGGGCCGGCATCGTGATGCTGATAGCGCTCATCATCCTCGGCTTCTTGCTGGTAGGACCGGCGTTCCTTCTCGCCAATGCCGACTACACGGCCGCGGCCATAGCTGTCGGCGCTATCGGAGGGGCTGTCCTGCTGGCCGTTTTCTTCGTCCTCTCCGCCATCCTCGGCACCTTCAACTCCAGCTACTGGACGCTGGCCTACCTGCGGCTCTCCGCTCCGCTGCACCGGGACACGGAGATTCAACAGCACTGACATACGTTCCTTCAGAATCTTCCAACGCATAGAAAGGTGTTCTCATGGCGAAGCTCGACGGCAAGGTAGCGATAGTAACGGGAGCCTCCAGCGGTATTGGCGAGGCAACAGCGGAGGCGTTGGCGGCCGAGGGCGCCACGGTGGTCGTCGCGGCACGGCGGGAGGACCGTCTCTCGGACCTCGCGCAGCGCATAGAGAGCGCCGGCGGCAAGGTGAAGACCGCTAAGTGCGACGTGACCGACGAGCGCGAGGCACACGAACTGGTCCGCAACGCCGAACAGGAGTTCGGCAGCGTGGACATCCTGGTCAACAACGCGGGCGTGATGCTTCTCTCCAAGATAGAGAAGGGCCTATCGGACGAGTGGCGCCGCATGTTCGACGTGAACGTCCTCGGTCTACTCTACGCCACCGACGCGGCCGTCGAGGTGATGAAGCGCCAGGGTAGCGGGCACATCGTCAACGTATCCAGCGTCGCCGGACGCAAGACCCGCCCGACGAGCGGCGTCTACTCCGGGACGAAGTTCGCCGTCAACGCCATCTCCGAGGCTCTGCGCCAGGAACTGCTGGAGGACGGCATCCGCATAACCATGGTAGAGCCGGGCGCGGTCGCCACGGAGCTAACGGACCACATCACCGACGAAGAGGTCCGCGAGGTCTTGAAACAGCGGAACATAGAGCCGCTCCAGTCCGTGGACATAGCGAACGCCATAGCCTACGCTGTCAGCCAGCCGCAGCGGGTGAGCGTCAACGAGATCCTGATCCGCCCGACCCAGCAGACGAACTAGGAGCTTCTAGAACCGGGCCGGAACCCGCACGCGCTTGTCGCCCGGCGAGGGCGCCTCGCCTTCTTCGGCTTCGAGGAGTTGGTTCATCGACTCTACCGCGACCTCCAGCTCGGCGCGGCGCGGTTCGGTGGTCGTGAAGTAGAGTTGAAGAAAGTTCCCGACGGCTATGGAGGCGCGTGTCTGCCCGAACACGAACCAGGCCTCGGAGATCAGGATGAACTGCACTATGGCGTACCACCACCAGCTTATCAGCGGGTCAATGAGCGCGGCGAGGATTATGTAGGAGAGGATGTTTGTGCCGCAGCGAGGGTGGATGCGGCTGGCCCGTTTGGCGTTGTCCAGCGTTACCTCGCCATGTTTCTCGTAGGCGGCGACGACCTTGTGCTCCGCGCCGTGGTAGCGGCCGATGGAGGTGAACTTCATCGCGGCGAAGAAGAGGATCAGGAGCGGCAGTATCGGGAAGTCGGCGAAGAACCCGAAGAGGCCGCCGAGAAAGCCTCCGTCCGCGCTACCGAGATCCATTAGGTACACGAAGAGCCAGAGGACGGCCATCGTCGCGGCGAAGAAAACTAGCGTCCAGATGGAGCCGACCACCTGCACCAGGAGCCGCCCCCAGAAAAAGACGGAGCGGATGATGGGTACCTGGGAGAGACGCAGGGCGACGGGGTCCGTCGGGCGCCACAGGTTCGAAGGTTCGACGCGGACGTGGATCTCGCCATCCTTCCGCCACGCCTCGCTCATGTAGTTGGGACCGAAGAGATCCAACCCGCCCCAACGGGCCATGCCGCCGAACACGAGACGCTCTCTCTTCTCTGCCTGGGAGTTCCCCTGGGCGACTTCTTCTGCCAAAACACTCCCTGAATAACCGTAACCAGAAGACAAGAGATTAGCACGTCCGGGAACATTCGGACCCGCGCTCGATTACGGGTGAGGCTCTTCGGGATGTACAGCGGGTAGAATGGCGTACAGGCGAGCTTTCAGGGGAGTTCCCGTGCAGAAGCCGGACGGCATCAGCAATAACAGTCAGGGACGTAGCCTGTACGTGGGGATCGGGGTGGTCTTCGCGTTGCTCCTCGTCGGGTATCTGGTGTACAGGATCGCTCCAATAATCCTCGTTCTTCTGCTGACGTTGCTCTTCTCGATCATCTTGAGCGGCCCGGTCGGTTATCTGCATCGCCGGGGTCTCGGGCGGGGGTGGGCCACCCTGATCGTGCTCGGCGGCACAGGTCTGGTCCTGTATCTGACCGGCCTGGCTATAGCCCCCGTGGTGGAGCGGCAGGCGATGGAGCTGGCGGATCAATTCCCCGCCCTGCTCGAAGAGGTCCAGAAACTCCTCGCCGGACTTCAGGGCTCAATCGGTGTGGACCTGGGGGTCCAGTTGCAGCCCGCGCGACTCTTCGAGCGCGTCCAGGGGTTCCTGTCGGGAGATCTATTCGCGGTAGCGGCGAACATCGGTGGGAGCCTAGCCAACGGTCTCTCGCTGGCTTTCGTCGCCCTGATCGCGACGGTCTACTTGGTCCTGAACCCGCAGCCGCTGGTGGGCGGAGTCGTGGCGTTCTTCCCGGCCGGGTGGCGTCCGCGGGTGCGCGAGATCCTGAACAAGATGTACGAGGCGGTGCAGCGGTGGTTCCTCGGACAACTCACCTCAATGACGCTGATCGGCGTCCTCTCGGCGGTCGCACTCTCGATCATCGGGATACCGTTCGCGGTGCTTATCGGGCTCATCTCGGGGCTTATCTCGTTCGTGCCGTTCGTTGGGCCGGTTATCTCGGTCATTCCGCCGGTGATACTGGGATTGGTCTCCACGGAACCCTTCGACGCCGTCTGGGTGCTGCTGGCCTACGGCGCTATACAGCTTCTGGAGTCGAACATCATACAGCCGGTGGTCATGAGCCGGGCCGTCTCGCTGCACCCGGCGATGATCGTCTTCTCACTCCTGATCATGGGTACGCTCTTCGGCTTCGTAGGCCTGCTCCTCGCCGTGCCGCTGGTCGCCGCCCTGCACGTCCTGGTGCTGGAACTCTGGATAAAGCGGATGGACGAGACTGGCATCGACCCGGACCCGCCCCCGAAAGAGGAGGTCGCGGTGGTGAAGGCGGATTCTAGGCAGCGGGCGCGCCGAGTGCTGCGAGCCGCAAGAGACCTCCTTCGTCGCTCCTGAGCTCTCGGCCCGCCAGAAAGCTGGTCGTGACCCCACCCCGACGGAACTCCTCGTCTTCGAGGATCGCGAGTTGCAACGGCAGCGTGGTCTCGAGGCCCAGGATCGCAAACTCGTCCAGCGCCCGCGCCCCGCGCCGGATCGCCGCCTCCCGGTCCGCCGCGTACACGATGAGCTTCGCCAGCAGCGAGTCGTAGTACGGCGGAACCCTGTAGCCGGCGTACAGATGCGAGTCCACCCGCACGCCGGGCCCGCCGGGAGGATTGTAGAACTCGACAAGACCGGCCTGCGGTAGGAAGTTTCGCTTAGGGTCTTCGGCGTTGATCCTGAACTCTATCGCGTGCCCCTCCGGCGTCCCAACGTACTTCGGCACTACGAGAGGCTCCCCCGAAGCTACCTTTAGCTGCTCGGCGACGATGTCCACCCCGCTGACCATCTCCGTCACCGGATGCTCGACCTGCAGACGGGTGTTCATCTCGATAAAGTAGAACTCACCCTCCGCATAGACAAACTCCACCGTCCCCGCCCCCTCATATTCCAGGGACTCGACTAGCGCGGTCGCGGCGCCCATCATGCCCTCGCGGGCCTCCGCCGGCAGGCCCGGCGCGGGGGACTCTTCCAGGAGTTTCTGATAGCGGCGCTGGATCGAGCAGTCCCTCTCCGGGAAAGTTACCGCCGTACCGGATGAATCGGCGAGCACCTGCACCTCGACGTGCCGCAGCTTCTCCAGATACCGCTCCACGTACACCGCGCCGTCCCCGAAGGCCGCCCCAGCCTCCCGGCTCGCGGCGGTGAAAGCCTCCGCGACCTCGGCCTCGGAGCGGACTACACGCATACCCTTACCACCGCCGCCCGCGCTGGCCTTAATGACGAGCGGGTAGCCGAGTTCGGCGCCCACCCGCTTGACCTCCGCGGCGCTCTCGCAGAGGCCGTCTGAGCCGGGGGTTATTGGGACGCCAGCCGCTTCGGCGGCGTGACGGGCGGCGGACTTGTCGCCCATGCGGGCTATCGTGCGCGAGGCGGGACCGACGAACTTGATGCCGACCCGCTCGCAGATCTCCGCGAAGCGGGCATTCTCGGCCAGGAACCCATAGCCGGGGTGGATGGCGTCCGCGCCGGCCAGTTCGGCGGCGGAAATGATGGCGGCTTCGTTCAGGTAGCTACCGGCGGCGGGTGGCGGTCCTATGCAGATCGCCTCGTCGGCCAGGGCGCAGTGCAACGAGTCGGCGTCGGCGGTCGAGTAGACGGCCACGCTGCGGATGCCGAGCTCCCGGCACGCCCGCACCACGCGCAGGGCGACCTCCCCCCGGTTGGCGACGAGGACCTTACCAATCACGCCGGGCCTCTATTCTTCAGCGCGGATGTAGAAGAGCGGCTGGTCGTATTCGACGCCGGCGGAGTTCTCGGCCAGAACCTCGACGACCTCGCCGGAGACATCGGCCGGTATCTCGTTCATCAGCTTCATCGCCTCGACGATGCACAGGGTATCTCCCGCCACGACCCTGTCCCCGACCTCCACGTAGGACTCCGCATCCGGCGTCGGCGCCCGGTAGAACGTCCCCACGACCGGCGAGCGGACCGCGTGCAGCCCGTCCATCTCAGAGACGAACTCCTCGGGCGCCGGCGCGGGTTCGGCCTTCGGCTGAGGCTCGAAACCGGGCGTGTACTGGGGGGCCGGAGCCTCCGGCTTCGCCTTCACGGCGATCTCCACGTCGCCCCGGCGGACCCGGATCTCCCCGACCCCGCTCTCATTTAATAGGTCCACGAGCCGGACGACCTCGTCCATCGGCAGCCGCCCGAACTCTTCTTGTCGTGTCTCGTCCAATTCATGCATAGGCGCCAATTCTACACGTCCGCAAGCGGTGTCGCCGGAGACCTTAACGGAGACCTTGCCGGAGGCTTCGCCAGTGGGGAAAACTATCCCTCGCCTGTACAATGCCCTGAGCAATGAACGCGTCCCCTTGCATACCGGAGTCTTCGTGAGCGTCCGTGTCTTGGACCCACGGGTGGCGCAGCAGGTCGCAGCCGGGGAGGTCGTGGACCGCCCGGCATCGGTCGTGAAGGAGCTGGTCGAGAACGCCCTGGACGCCGACGCTTCCCGTATCGAGGTGGAGCTCGGAGAAGGCGGGACTTCCAGCATCCTGGTGCGGGACGACGGCTCCGGGATGGGCTCGGAAGATGCCCGTCTCTCGGTTCTGCGCCACGCGACCAGCAAGATCCAGACCGTCGAAGACCTGGAATCGGTGGTGACGATGGGCTTCCGGGGCGAGGCTCTCCCTTCCATAGCGAGCGTCTCGGACTTCACGCTCACCACCTCGACCGGCGAGGGGGCGGGGACGAAGGTCACCGTCGCGGGCGGCGCGGAGGCCGAGGTCTCCCCCGCCTCGCACCCGAGAGGCACGACCGTTCTGGTAGACCGCATCTTCTACAACGTCCCGGCTCGCCGGGCATTCCTGAAGGGCTCGCGCGCCGAACGGGCCGCGATCCTGGAGGTTCTCACCCACGTAGCCCTCGCACACCCAGGAGTAGCCTTCCGCCTGACGGAGAAGGGCCGCGACTACCTCTCGCTGCCGGCCGCGAACGACCTGCTGGAACGGCTCGCGCAAATACTGGGCGTAGCGAAGGCCCGCGTGATGCGCCGCGTCGAGTACGAGTCCGGGGCTTTCGTGGTCCGGGGTTACGCGGCCCTGCCGAGCGTTACCGAGGGCAGCCGTACGCACCAGACCGTGTCGGTGAACGGACGCTGGGTGCGGGCGGAGAACCTGCACCGCGGCCTGGACGACGCCTACCGCGCCACCGTGCCATCCGGCCGCTATCCGCCCGTTGCTCTGGAAGTAATGGTAGACCCGCGCCGCGTGGACGTGAACGTGCACCCGACAAAACAGATCGTACGCTTCTCCGAAGAACGGGCCGCCCGCGCAGCCCTCGCCTCCGCTGTGCGAAGCGCGATAGAGTGGCGTCCACCCTCCCCCGCGGCCGCGCCGAGGCAATCGGAACGCACCTTCACCCAGGACCGCTTTACCGTGCCGAGTACCGCGCCGCGAACCGCGCCGCGAACCGCGCCGCCAGCAAGCTATCCTTCGTTCGCCGCCGAGGGCCGGCCCGTCTATCCTGCCGCTTCGGCCAGGAGTTTGCAGGAGGCTCGCGAGCGCATCTCCGAGGCGTCGAAGCCGCTCGACGAGATGGCGTTTCCGGTGGAGGCGCCGGAGCGGGGGGCATTGCCACCGCTGGAGGATCTGCGCGTGATCGGCCAGCTCGCGGCCGGTTACATACTGGTCGAGGAACCGGAATCGTTGTGGATCGTGGACCAGCATGTGGCCCACGAGCGGACGATCCTTGATAGGCTCAACGACTCCGAGAGCCCGGCAACCGTGCAGAGCCTCCTCATCCCCGAGGTGGTCGAACTCTCCGCGGGCGAGGCCGAGATGGCGGCGGGGAGCCTGGAGGAGCTAGCCGTTTACGGCTTCGAGGCCGAGCCGTTTGGTCCGAGGTCCGTGCGCGTGACGGCCGTGATCTCGACGCTCGCCGACCGGGACGTCGCTGGAGCGTTCAAGGACGCCCTCTCCGCCGTCTCGGGCACCGGCCCCGGACACGCCCGCGAAGATCGCATCCTAGCCACCATCGCCTGCCACTCCGCCGTCAAGATGGGCGATAAGCTCTCCCAGCCTGAGATGGAAGCACTCATAAAAGATTGGCTGACCAGTCGGCTCCCCGCCACTTGTCCGCACGGACGTTCGATCTGCTACCGCATCGGACTCGGCGAGGTGGCCCGCAAGCTCGACCGCCACTAGCCCGAAGCTCTCCTACGAGAGTTGGTGCATAATTCGTCCACGTACACTATCGCTGAGAGGGAGCATGACCGAACAACAGAACCGCATCAGCATGAGACAGGCAGTGGATATCGCATTCTCTACGATGAAAGACTTGTATCCAGATCGCCAACTCGAAGACTTACTCTTGGAAGAAGTGCTCCAGGGTGGAACCATGAATCGAGATGAATGGGAGGTGACTTTGGGGTTTACGCGGCCATACAGTCTAGAAAGATCCGGTAGCCTTAGCAATGTGCTTCCCCAAGCAAAGCCAAGAGCCTACAAGAGGTTTCTCATCGATGCAAATACAGGGGAAGTTAACGGGATGGTTGATGGCCGTATAGACATAGACTGACGGGGCTTGGCAGGTTGCTCGAATACGTGTATTCGCTTGCTACGCAGTATCGTAGCCGTGGCTTGCTTCTGGACACGAGCCCGTTGTTGGTTCTTTATCTCGGCCTCTACGCTCCGGAGCAAATAGAGAGATTCTCCCGCACGAAGAGTGAAGGGTTCTCGCATAGAGACTATGAGTTCATACGTTCCTTTGCGGGCGGGTTTGATCGTCTGGTAACGACACCACACATTCTCACCGAAGTGAGCAACTTTATGGGCCAGTTGCACGGCCATGTCAAGAACGGATGCTTCGAAGCTTTCGCGCAACACCTCACCGAACCTACAACCCACGAACACTCACCACCGGCTCAAGAACTGGCTAACGAGGCGGAATTCATTCCTTTCGGCATCACTGACACGTCCATCGCAAAGGTAGCAGCCGGAACATCTCTCGTACTGACTACAGACGCCGGGCTTAATGCACACCTGACACGGCGGGGGATAGACTCCCTTAACTACAACAATTTCCGACTCCTCCTACCGGATTAGGCACGAGACAGCCCTCTGCGACCACTCAAACACAACCTTCACGGCCTTCTCGGCATTCTTGCTGTCGCGGCTGCGGCTTGTATGTGGGGCACGCTGGGATTTTTCGCGAAGATCCTCTACGCTGATGGCGTCTCGTTCGAGGCGCTAGTGGCGTTCCGGGCCGTTGTGGGTTGGGCGGCAGTGTTTCTGTTTGTTCTGGCGACCGGCGGAGCGCGAAATTTGCGGGTGTCGGGCCGGGATCTCGCCTTTCTCGTACCGTTGGGACTCGTCGGGATCGGAGCATTCTATCTGCTGTACTTCTACACGGTGCGCGAGAGCACGGTCGGGACGGCGGCGATCCTGCTCTATAGTTCGCCGGCTTTCGTGGTCGTTTTGGCGCGGCTCTTCCTCGGCGAGCGTCTAGGTCCCCCGAAGATAGCCGCACTCGCGCTGACTTTCTGTGGGATCTCGCTGGTCGCCGGCGCCTACGACCCCGCAAACCTGGAGGTAAGCCCGACGGTTCTGCTCACCGGCCTGCTCTCCGGGCTGACCTACGGCCTGTACTCCATCTTCGGCCGCCCCGTAGCCGGTCGCCTCAGTCCCGCCGTCATCCTTAGCTACGCTCTGTTCTTCGGTGCGGTGCTGCTGGTCGCCTTTGCCATCCCGACGCTCGATACGCTGGCCGGCCTCTCGCTCGGCTCTTACGCGATTCTACTGATGCTCGCGGTCGTGCATACGACGCTGGCGTTCGCCCTGTACACCTTTGGGCTCGGCAAACTCGGGGCTGGGCGTTCCGCCATCGTGGCGACCGTCGAACCGGTGGTGGCAGGGGCGATAGGGGTCGTGCTGCTCGGCGAGGAGGCCACGGCCCTCAAGGTCGTCGGTGCGCTGCTCGTTATCGTGGGAGCCGTACTGGCCCAGGTGCGGGCTGGGAAGGCTCGCAAGACCGTATAGGGCTTGTCTTGGCCTTTGTGCTCCAAACCGGGTACTATGTCGCCGCACGAGAAAAGCAGCGGTACGGACAGGTCTTCGATCTTGCGCTTGAAGAAGCTTTGGGCTGGAGCAGGCCCGAATGGGGAAAGGAGAGGCCATGCCCATAGAGTTCAACGCCGCCGGCGGCGGTTACACGCTCGGCGTGGAGGAAGAGTTGCACATCGTCGACGCTACGACGGGCGAGTTGGTCTCGAAGATCGAGGAGATCATGTCTCGCCTCCCCGAAGACCTCTGTGAGTTCGTCTCCTACGAGCTCTTCCAGTCGGTCCTGGAGATAAAGACCTCCGTCTGCCAGAACGTCGGCGAGGCCGAAAAGCAACTGCGCGAGTTGCGCGGGCGGGTCAACTCCTGGGCTGCGGCCTGCGGGGCGTCGCTCGCGGCGGCCGGAACTCACCCGTTTTCCCGCTACAAAGACCAGAAGATCACGGACCACGAACGCTACAGGAAAGTGATCGAGACCCTCCGCTGGGTCGCCCAACGCGAGGTGATCTTCGGCCAGCATGTCCACGTCGCCGTCCCCGGTCCTGAAGAAGCCATAATCGCCCACAACCGTCTCTCGGAGCAGGCGCCGCTCCTCTTGGCGCTCTCGGCCAACTCGCCGTTCTGGCAGGGGATGGACACCGGCTTCGAGTCGACGCGGGTGAAGATCTTCGAGACCTTCCCGCGCGCGGGGATGCCGCCGGCCTTCCCGGACTGGGAGTCCTTCGAGAACTACGTGGACATGATGGTAGAGTCCGGCGCCATGGACGATTACACCTACTGCTGGTGGGACGTGCGCCCGCACGCCAAGATCGGCACCATAGAGCTTCGCATCCTCGACACCCAGACCGGTCTCCGGCCCGCCATCGCCCTCACCGCCCTGACCCAGTGCATCGTCGCCCGCGCGCTCGAAGAGGTACGCCCCCACGGCCCCTACGACCGCGAGCTAGCGATGGAGAACAAGTGGCGCGCCTCCCGGCACGGCATGGACGCCGCCTTCTACAGTCCCCGCGACAAGACCACCACCCCCGCCCGCGACGTGGCCCGCGACCTCGTCGAGCAGTTACGTCCTCACTCTCAAGACCTCGGTTGCGAGAACGAGCTGCTGGAGGTGCTAGAGATAGTAGAAGGAGGAACCGGTGCCCAACTCCAGCGCCAGGCCTACGAGGAGAGCGGTGACTTCCTCGATGTGGTCGCGTTCCTGATCGAAGGTACGCGGCCCGCGCTGGCGGAGGAGCAAAGTTAGCGAAGCAGTGAGTAGTCTACAGCAACGCTATCCTGTTTAGATGTCCTTGAGATGTCCCTGGCTAAATCAGGTCTTGTGCGAGTTGATTACGGCCATACCTAGTTCTTTTCGCGCTGCTTCGGCAAACTCGTTACTAAGCTTGCCGATCACGTTAGCATAACCGGCTTCCTCGTTTATCGAAGTCGGGCCATCCACCGCTGCTCGCTCAATTTGATAGGTGATCTGCCTTGCTACTTCTCTAACCGGCGTGGATGCGACCATCTCTATATGCGGCTTTAGATTCATCAACTTGAGGACTAGTTGCCGGTGATCTTCCTCAACGAAGTCGGGGCCTTCATCTACAACATCCAGCCACAACTTCGACGAGAAATCAGACGCGGCCTTGTAGAAGTCTGTGTAAGTACGGTAGCGGTCCTCATGATACCGAATCCGGTCTTCTCTTTTCCATCGTCGCGTCTCTATCCAGTAATTACCGACGAGTCCTAAAATAGCACCGGAGATCACTAGAAGACCGCCTACTAGAGCATCTATCATTGGATAGATTCACCTTTTCTGAAACGATCTCTATTAGCTTCCCGCTCGACCGTACTAGTTACTCCTCGAACCCCATCGACCACACGCGGTCTAGATCGTAGTTCGAGTAGGTACGAAAGGCGACCATCGTCTCGGTGCGGGCCACTCCTGGGACCTGCGCGATCTTCTCCGGCACTATCTCCGCGAGCCGCTCGAAGTCCGGGATGCGAACCATGACCACCAGGTCGTAAGGACCGGTGACAGAGTAAGCTTCGGTAACACCGTCGATTCCGAGCATCGCCTGCGCCGCCTCCTGCACCCGCTCACTCTCGGTGGTTACGAGCACGACCGCCGTTACCACGCTCTCATCCCCCTAAATCCCAAACTGCACAGTCCCGGTGAGCGTGTTGTTGTCCTCGAACTCCTCGTACTTGACCGGGCCAACCTCCACCGTCACGTCGGCGATCTCGTCGTACTCACCGGGACGGAAGCCCTTTACCTCCACCGTCTGAGTTCCGCCGTTCGGCTCTATGCTCTCCATGGTTACTTTCTGCGACTGGCGCTCAGCCTTGGTGTTAAGGATGACTTCCACCGGCACGGCCTGCTCGGCGACCTCGCCGCCGTTGGTGACGGTGACGACGAAGGCCGTTTTCGAATCCCCACCGAGCACCACGTTGCCTCCGGGATATAGTTGCTGCCCACCCACCTCCACGACATCTATCTGGACCCCGTGCAGTGCGTTCGGGTCGTCCTGGACGGCCGTGGCCCCGGCGTCCGGCGTCGCCCCCGCGAAGCCCGTCTCCCCGTAATCCATGAACGGGTCCGGTTCCTCCAGGTAGCCCTGGCTTCCCTGTTGTCCCGACTGCTCCAGGGCTCTCTTCGAGGCCGGCAGGTACTGGTTCCTGATGATGCTGTCGCTGACCTTGTAGTCTTCTATGGCTCCGGAGAGCACCTCGGGGAAGCTGTCCGGGTTGCCTTCGGCGGCCCTCGCCAGCTTGTCGGTCGCGTCGGCCCGGATGCCCAGGGAACTCACCAGGTAGTGGTGAACGCCCTCGAATTCCGGCGACACCTCCTCATTGTCCAGCGCCCGCTGGTACAGAAGCTGTGCGTTGTCCGAAGCTCCTCTAAGAGCCTCGCCGTCGAGCTTATTGGCGTCGCCTTCGGCGTTGGCGAGGATGTTCTGGAGGTCTTCGTTGCCGGCGTTGGAGGAGTCGCTGAGAAGGCTCGCGGAGCTGGTAACGTATTTGCGGACCTGGGTGGATTCCTGGGTAGCCACGCAGCCGCGGGCAATAAAAAAGATAAACGCGACGGCGGCAAGCAGGAGGAGGATCGAGCCAAGAAGCGTCAGCCAGGCGGGGAGCGCTCGCTCGCGGCGCTGGTTCGGTCGGCGCTTGGCCGCCGGAGACGGCCGGCTGCGGCGGCTCCTCGAGGCGGGTCTCTGGGCTCTGCGGTCTATCGAAACCCCCTACGTGTACGCTGCGGGACGCTGTGGGCGAGGGGGGACTCGAACCCCCACGTCCTTTCGGACACTAGACCCTGAACCTAGCGCGTCTACCAATTCCGCCACTCGCCCGTGGGAACCCTCCGGATCTCCTTCAGTACTTTCTTCAGGAACCGTCTGAAACCTTGAGGGATTGTACCAAGCAACGCCGCCCGTGGCTAACCTCTCGCCAACGCCGGACGGCTAGATCCTCAAAGTTGCGGCTCCAGGCTATACAATAGCTTCTATTCATGGCCGAGACACGCTACATCGAGGGCCAGGGCCGGTACGCTCTGGCCGAGATGGTAGGTCGCGGCGGGTTCGCCACCGTGTGGCGGGCTCGCTCCTTCGGGGGCTCCTTCACCCGCGCGAGCGACGTGGCTATCAAGATCATCCCCGTCTACTCCTCCCAGGAACGCTCCCGCGCGATGCGCGAGGGACAGATCGCCGAGGGCCTGCGCCACAAGAACATCGTCGAGACTATCGAGGTGATCCCCGGCGACACCGAGATCTACCTGGTCACCGAGTACGTCCGAGGCCTCCCCCTGGACGAAGCCGCCCGCGACTACGACGTGAACCAGGTCATGAACGCCCTGGCCCAGGTACTCGAAGCCCTCGTCTACGCCCACGCCCAGGGCATCATCCACCGCGACATAAAACCGCAGAATGCCCTCGTGGACGGCCGGGGCCGCGTGAAGCTAACGGACTTCGGGGTCGCCTATCGGGCTGGGGACACACGCCTGACCCGCATCGGCTACGCCGTCGGCACCCCAGGCTATATAGCGCCGGAGATCATGGACGGCGCCGACCCGAGCGTCCTGACCGACATCTACGCCGTCGGCGCGACGGCCCGTACCCTGCTGGCTTACCAACCGCAAGAACCCCCCCGGCGCCTGAAGGAGTTCATAGACCGCGCGACCTCCCCGAACCCGGCCCACCGCCCGCAGAGCGCCTGGGCCGCCCTGAAGCTCCTGACCGGACGCCGTGCCCCTGCTCCCTACCCCTCGAAGGGGGCCAAGAAGGCGGCGACCAGGGAGGAGCGACGGGTCGCTGGCGGCCTCCCGGAGCAGGTGCTGCGGCTGGCGAACGGGGTGGCGGCCGGCTGGCTCGGCTACCAGCTCGGCACGGACCTGCTGTTGCAGAACGGCGCGCAGGTCGCCGGAATTGCGGCTGGCCTGGCTGTTGCGGGCTTTCTGCTGCCGCGTCTGGCGGCTTTGGGGCTCGTAGTCGCGCTGGCGGTGTTGCTGTTCAGGAACGGGGTGGGTCTCGGGTTCGCACTGCTCGTCCCGATGCTCGGAGGACTCTGGATCGCGGGTACCGGATCCTCGAAGAGCGCGAGCCGCTGCCCGCTCGGTCCCGTCCTCGCCATACCTCTGACCCTCGTAGGTCTCGGGGCCGGTCTGCCGCTGCTCCTCGGGGCGCTCATGCGTCCCGTGGGGGCGTGCGTCTCCTCGGCCCTGGGCGCCGTAACGCTCATCTGCTACGACCTGACCATCGGGGATGGGGTGCTCCCCTACTTCGGCGTCCCGTTCCAGAAGGTGTCGGGGGCACTCGCCCCGATGGAGCTGTTGCAGAAAGGGCAGGACATACTGCAGGCCTATCCGCCGCTCCCGGTGTTGGCCGTACTCTGGGCGGTGATGGCCGGGGTGATCTCGGTAGCCGAGTGGACGGGGAGGTGGACGGCTGGCCTCGTGCTAGCAGTCGGGGCGGGGCTGCTCGGATACGCGCTCGTGATCTCGACCACGCGCAACTCACTGATAGAAGCTATGACTTCGCTCGGTCTGGCGGCTATAATATACGGGGTGTTACGGTATCTCGGTTCGCGGGTGAGAGGTTAGAGTCTCTTTGGGTTTCCTCAAGCAGATAGAGAAGAGGATGGAGTCGCTCGTGGAGGGCGTCTTCGGCCGCGCTTTCCGCCGGCAGATCCACCCGGTCGAGATCGCCAAGGGCCTCACCAAGCAGATGGACGAAGGTCGGATGGTCAGCATCTCGCGCACCTACGCCCCAAACGACTTTACTATCCACCTCTCCGGGGCCGATATGGAGTCTATCCAGGCCTACCAGGACTCGCTCAGAGACGAGTTGATCCAATACGCCTCCACCCACGCTCAGAACAAGAACTACCATCTGATGAGACCGCCGAGAATACGCTTCGACACAGAGGACTCCCTGCGTTTCGGAGAGTTCGGCGTTACCGCCAAGCTCACCGGCGGCGACGGTCCGCGCGCGAAGGACGCGCCGCAAGACACCTCGGGGCAGACACGCATCTTCCGCACGGATACCGGCGAGGAGGAGCTAAACGCCCAGGGAACAGCTGCTATCTCTGCCGAAGAGGCTAAAAAGCAAGGTCTGGCGCGGGAGGTGGTAGAACTGGTACTGGATGACAAGCCACACCCTCTAGAAGGCCCCGGCCCGTGGAGCATCGGACGCTCTGAGGAGAACGACATCACCATCAACGACCCGAACGTCTCCCGCAAGCACGCGAGACTACTAAGAGCCCACAATGGCTTTATAGTCGAGGACCTGGGTTCAACCAACGGTACGCTTCTGGATGGCGCTCCCATAGACCGGGAGCGCATAGACAGCGGGGACGAATTGACCTTCGGCCAGAGCATGGCCCGTTTTATTCGCCGCGATAGCAACAGTCCCGGCGCTACGTCCCGGCAGAACCGGACCTCCGGGAGCCGGTAGATGCTGGAGTTGCAGGTGCCGCTTCTGGCGGCGAAGGCTCTGCTATTGCTTCTGCTCTTCGCCTTCATCTACGCTGTGGTGCGCCGCGGCATCGGTGACCTGCGTGGGATCCCGGACGACGATTCCTACGAACCCGGCTCCGGGCGCAGCCCGGCGGGCAACGGGCGGGGAGCTTACGCGCCCGCGCCGGGGAGAGATCCGGTAGCGGAGTTGATCGTCGAGGACTCGGCCATTATCGCACCGCGGACCCGCTTCTCCATAGAGAGCGGAACTACGAGTCTTGGCCGCTCTTCCGGTAGCGACATCGTGCTAAAGAGCGACGACTTTGCCTCCGGGAAGCACGCCATGCTCACCCGGCACGGCGGTCTGCTGTACGTGGAGGACGCCGGTTCTACGAACGGCACCTTCGTCAACGGGCGCAAGACCGTCGGCGCGACGCCGCTGCGCTCGGGAGACAAGGTGAAGGTAGGCTCGACGACCTTCAGGTACGAGGAGTAGGCCGGGGCCATGCTATTCCTCGAACACTTTGGCGTAACGGACGCGGGCAAGGTCCGTAAGAACAACGAAGATTCGCTGCTCGTCGGGGACGGCAAGGACGAGACTCTCTTCGCGGTCGCCGATGGCATCGGCGGCTTCGAGGCCGGCGAGGTCGCGAGCTCCATCACCATAGACGTGCTGCGGGAGATGGAACCCGGCGACTCTTTCGAGGAGGCCGTTCGGGAGGCGAACCGCCGAATCCTCGAAGCGGCCCACGACGACGAGCGGCTCTCCGGTATGGGGACGACCGTCGTCGCGGCGCGGTTCTCCGGTACCCAGCGGGAGCCGGTCGCCGAAATCGCCCACGTCGGGGACTCGCGGGCCTATCTGCTGCGCGACGGAGAGCTTACGCCCATCACCGAGGACCACTCACTCGTCGCGGAGTTGGTCCGCAGCGGGGATCTGACCCGCGCACAGGCCTCCAACCACCCTCAGAGAAACCTCATCACCCGCGCCATAGGGGCCGATGAGGAGGTCGAGGTGGACACCTCCACCCTGCCCGTCAGGGCGGACGACCGGGTGGTGCTGTGCTCCGACGGGCTCTCGGACATGGTCTCGGAGGACCGTATACGCGAGATCCTGGCCGCTTCCCCGGAAGACCCAGAGACCCCGGCCCGCCGCCTGCTGACCGCGGCCCTCGAAGCCGGCGGCACGGACAATATCACCGTGGTGGTTGTGGACATCAGGAAGCAGAGTTCCCAGGAGGAACGCTCCGGCACCCAGGAGATGCAGGCCGTCCCCGCTCCGGAGGGCCGGGAGAGGGCCGGAACGCAACCCCGAGAGAGAGCGCCGTCGCGCCGAGAACGTCGCGAGGCGCAGAGGAACGCACAGCGTAGCGCCGTCAAGCGTCGCGGTAAAGGTCCTAGAAGCGGCTTCACACGGACGGCGGGGACTCTGGCGCGAACGCTGGCCGTCGTGCTGGTGCTGCTGTTAGCGCTGGCCCCGGCTTACCTGTGGGGCAGCAGCCGGTACTTCCTGGACCTCGACGGTGGTGAGGTCGTAGCGTACCGGGGGCTGCCGTACGCGCCGCTCGGTGTGGAGCTCAATGAGGAGTGGCGCCGGACGAACATCAAAGAGTCCGAGATCAAGAAGCCATACCGGGACAACGTCACGGAGCACAAGCTCTACACGCGCGACGAGACCGAGAAGATCCTGCGGGATCTGAGGAGCTAGTGGTTCAGCCATGACCCAGCGCGCCACCCTGCCGATGATACTCGCCCTCGCGATCACCACTTTAGGCTTCGCTACCCTGATTTTCGTCCAAGAGGCTACGAGCCCGCCCCTCATCTACGGCGCCTACTACGCCGGAACCCTCTTCGTGCTCTACCTGGCAGTAAGACTGTTACTGCCCCACTCCGACGTGCTGCTCCTGCCAATAGTGACGATGCTCACCGGGATAGGGCTCGTCATGATCTTCCGCCTCACCTACGACGTGCCGGACATAGAGAATCTGGCGACCACCCAGGCGGTCTGGATCCTGATCGGCAGCGGAACCCTGCTTCTCACCGTCCTCTTTTTCCGCAACTACCGGCGGCTCTTCGACTACAAGTATCTCTTCGCACTCGCGGCGGTCGTCCTGATCGCCTCGACGATCTTCTTCGGCTACGAGGTGAACGGCGCGCAGCTCTGGCTCCAGGTCGGGCCGGTCAGCTTTCAGCCGTCGGAGTTCGCCCGCATCGCCCTGATAATATTCTTCGCCGGCTACCTGGCCGAGAAACGCGACCTGCTCGCTGCCACCAGCCGCACTATCCTCGGCATCCAGATTCCGACCCTCAAATACTTCGGGCCGGTCGCATTCGTGTGGGCGGCCTCGCTTGGCCTGCTGGTCTTCGAGAAGGACCTCGGAAGCAGCCTCCTCTTCTTCGCCGTTCCGCTCCTGATGCTCTACGCGGCGACCGGCAGGATCGCCTACGTCATACTCGGCGGTCTGCTGTTCTCCGTCGGCGCCTACGTTTCTTACCTGCTGTTCGGCCACGTCCAGGTGCGGGTTCAGACCTGGCTCGACCCGTGGAGCGACCCGAACGGCGGCGGGTTCCAGATCCTCCAGAGCCTCTTCAACATCGCCGAGGGCGGCCTCACCGGCACCGGCCTCGGGGCGGGCTTCGCCCAGACCATCCCGGAGGTGCAGACGGACTTTATCTTCTCCGCGATCGCCAGCGAACTGGGCCTGCTCGGCGCGACGGCGGTCCTGCTCGCGTTCCTCGTCTACGTGTACCGGGGCATCAAGATATCGCTTTTGGCAACCGACGACGCCTCGAAGCTACTCGCCTTCGGGCTGACGGCCATGTTCGCCCTCCAGACGCTCGTGATCGTTGGCGGCGTCACGAAGGCTATACCGCTCACGGGCATAACGCTTCCCTTCATCTCCTACGGCGGCTCCTCGGTCGTCGGCAGCTTTATCCTCACGGGGCTACTGCTAGTGATCTCGGAGAAAGCCGGACAACGCGCCGCCGGCGAAGGCGACGCTGCGCAGTGCGCCGTCGGTCGAGCCGTAGTACACCCGCCCGGAGGCCAGCGTCATGCCGGCGACGTTGGAGAGGTTCAGCGACCCGGCGTTGCCGACGAACTGCTCGGCACCGAGCACCTCACTCTCCGGCGCGAAGTACCGGTAGTAGAGGTTCCGGTCGCCGGACAGCGTGTAGTAGATCCGGTTGCTGGCGGGGTCGAAGAACATGCCCGTCAGGTTCTGGACGGCGAACGGGATGCGCCGGCCGTCCTCGGGGTCGTCGTACATGTTCACCGAGCGCTCGGAGCCGACGGTGCCGGTCGCCGGGTCGAAGGTGCGCGCGTAGAACCGGCCGTCGGTGCGGCCGTAGTAGAGCGTGCCGTTGACCACGAAACCACCGCGGAGCTGCGACCAGTCCAGCGCCGAGTTGGCCACGCTCAGGCCGGCAGTGGGCGTGCCGTCACCGGCCACCGACCGCCGCATCAGCCGACCGGGTGAGCTGCGCTCGGCCAGGAACAGGTCGTTGGGCAGGGTCGCGGCGGCGACCGTGGGCACGGCGCTGCCGCCCGCGAGTGGCATCAGCGCGATCCGTTGCCGGGTCTCTCCGCCGATGGTCTTGGTGTCGCTGCCGACCCAGAGTCCCTGTGGGGTGGCGAACAGCCCCT
>CALMWA010000406.1 GCA_937873125.1 uncultured Actinomycetes bacterium
GGGACACCCGCGTCCAGGACGTGGTTGTTGGCGAGGGTTACGCCGTCTATGCCGGCGGACTCCAGCAAGGGTAGCAGCCGAAGGTCTCCGTTGAAGGTCGTCCCTTCGGGGTGCCACACCGCGTGCTCCAGCACCGGGTTCTCCAGGTTTGCCAGTGTGAGATCCGCGCTCTTGAGGTACTCGCGCACGTCGCCGGACCCGCTACGGCGTTCGGCCTCGAAGTGGTGGATGACCCCGAACTCCGAGTAGGGGCTTGGGACGGCCCTGCGCCGGGTGACGGCCGCGTAACCACCATTTAGGGGGAAGCTCTCGCCGCCGCCCAACTGGTACACGGCGTAGGGGAGGCCTCGGTCGAGGACTACGTCTCCCGCCAGCACCAACCGGCGCAGTTTATCGGGGTCCGGGCCGGGTGCGTCTCCCAGCACCAGCGGGTAATCTTCGGGGGCCGCGGAGCCAGGGCTTAGTGGAGACTCGCCGTTCACCTTTAGGGTCTTGACCTGGGGGGTAACGTCCTTCCACGGCACGATCCCGACCGCTCCCGGCGTCCGGCTCACGTGGTTCAGGACTGCCTCCTCCGAGTCGAACGTATCGAGATCCCGGTCGTCCAGCACCCCGGCCAGTGGATCGCGGAGCCCGCGCGGGACCGCCGGATCGTAGTCCCGTGTCAACTCCCGCACGGTCACGTTCTCCAGGGTCGAGGTGAGATGGGTAATGGGGACGAGGTAGGCTTGCGCCTTCGGTGCATCCGCCTCCGTGGGTTCCCGATCGCTCTCTAGTCATACGGAGAGCTCCCCGGTGGTCTCGGGCCGGGCGGCCAGACGCTGCAGCGGCTCCGACGAGCAGGATACGAGGGACGACAGCAGGATGGAGGACACGACCGCCAGCGTGTAGAGAGCCTTCCTCACAAGACCATCCTTCCAGCCCCCGGACCTTACTAGCCCGGAACCCTACCAGCAGTAGTCGGAATCCTCACCACCGATTTGCCAGGAACACTACAAGTGGTAGTTCGGTAAGCCGGCGTCCGTTTCTTTTGTACGGGTTGGTGAGCAGCTTCGGGTGTCTCGAACGACGATTCTTCGCAGCGAAGTCGGACGATTCTCGGCTCGGATGTAGGGTGTGCGACTCAGGCGTATTGCGGAAACTTTGTGGAATCAGCCATTGTCAGGTGCGCTATCGACAGGATTACGAAGAGCACGAGGAAGCGGTACCTAAAGACACCGGCCTGCAACTCAGAATTCCTCGCCGGGGCGATCTTGAGTACCGAAGACTGGACCGTACCGCATGGTAAACTTAGTCCACTATTTAGTCTACGATGGCCAAGAACAGATGCGGCGAAAGGGTGACGGATGCCCAGGATGGTGAACATACACGAAGCCAAGACCCACCTGTCGAGGTTGCTGGAGCAGGTAAGCCAGGGCGAGGAGATCTTGATAGCCAAAGCCGGCAGGCCGGTGGCCCGGCTGGTGCCGGCGGGGGAGAGGCCGGAGCGGCGCGAGCCGGGTAGCGCGGCAGGGCGGGTCTTGGTCGGCGAGGACTTCGACGCTCCGCTGCCGTAGGAGGTACTGGAAGCCTTCGAGCGGTGAGAGCGCTGCTCGACACGCACACTTTTCTGTGGTGGATCTCCGACGACCAGCGGCTCTCCGAGAAGGCGCGAGCTATCATCGCCGACGGGAACAACGAGCTGTTCTTCAGCGCGGCGAGCGGGTGGGAGATCTCCATAAAAACCGGCCTCGGCAGGCTGGAGATCCCCGACAACCTGGAGCGCTTCATCGCCGACCAGCTCTCTCGCAACGCCATAGCGGCGTTGCCCATCTACCTCAGCCACACGCTGCACACCCGCACCCTGCCCGACCACCACCGGGACCCCTTCGACCGTATCCTAATCTCCCAGGCAATTCTCGAAAAGATGCCTCTGCTGAGCGCCGATCCGCAGATCGCCCGTTACTCAGTCGAGGTCGTCTGGTAGGACCGGATCGGTCGGCGAAGAACAACTACCTGTCCGAGTAGAGAGCATCGAACAACTCCTCCTCGCTCCCGAACCTGTCCAGCTCGGATCGCACCGTACCTCTGCAACCGCTGTAACTCCTTCTCCTCCCGGTAATCCTCATAGACCTGCAACATCTCCCGGAAAAGTTCGCTCGCCCCTATACTCTGCTCCTCCGCCAGTTCCTTGAACTCCCTCTTCGTCTCCGGTGGCACCGAGAAGCTCAACACGCCCGTCTTCCTTCCGCTTATCTAGTACGTTCCTCACAATATAATGACTGTCGGTTAATACAAAGCATTACACACGAGTAAAACGTGCGAGGTTGCGGAAAGGTATCAATATTGAAGGATGACAAAGCTTCGGTGCTCCTTGAAGTCTGCGGTTCTCTGTTGAATGGTGACTTAGAGCAAGCCGGCCAAATACTAGACTCGGAGTACCCCTTTGAACGCATAGAAAGAAAAAGACGATCCTACTCGCGTAAACAAGCAACCGACATATTTGCGAGAGACGGTTTTATCGACCGCTATAGTGGCAAGAGGCTGATCTTCCCAGCTTCCCTACAGTTAATCTCTATGCTTCTGCCGAACAAATTTCCATCTCATCCCAACTGGAAGATGAGCGAAACTCACATCGCCTACTGGGAACTGTCGCCCACTATAGATCATATCGTTCCGATTGCGAGAGGCGGTTCTGATGAGCCTTCGAATTGGGCCTGCACCTCCATGTTACGCAATAGCATCAAGTCGAACTGGACCCTTGAAGAGCTTGGCTGGACTCTCATGGAAGGCGGGCACGTCGAGGAATGGGACGGTCTAATGGGGTGGTTCTTTGAGTACACGAGGAAGTATCAGGAACTGCTTGAAGACCCATACCTGAAAAAGTGGTGGGTAGCAGCAAGAGAGTATGATGCTTAAGCGCCGAGCATGATGTCAGAGAGATCGGGCTGCCGATGCAGATGAGGCGCAGGCCTTGCCCAGTTCCTCGTCGCCGATGGCGAAGGCCATGTCCTGGTCGATCTCGCCTTCGAGGCACTTCTGAATGCAGGTCGTGCAGGTGCCGCTGCGGCAGTCGTAAGGGGAGTGTCGAGAGCTAGTGCGGGATCGGTTCTATCCGATCTACCTCCTCAATCTCCTTTTCGTCGTTGATCGTCTGGTGGAGATCCAGCGCGAGTTGCCCGTTTAGCCAGAACTCGGGGCTGGTGCCGAACACCTTCGCTAGCCGCAGGGCCGTCGAAGGGGTAACGCGCCGCTTGCCATGTACGAGCTCGTTCACCCGGACGTAGGGTACCCGGATCCTTTGCGCGAGCTCTGCCTGGGTTATTCCCAGCGGCTTGAGGAACTCCTCCATTAGCATCTCTCCCGGAGATGTGGGAGTCCTGTCTTTCGGGATACGCATCTTCTTCACCGCCCTAATGATAGTCAGCTATCTCGACTTCCTCGGCTCCGGTCTCCGTCCACACGAAACACACCCGGTACTGGTCGTTGATCCTTATGCTGTGCTGACCCTCCCGGTCTCCTGTTAGCGGCTCCAGCCGGTTGCCGGGCGGAACCCGCAAGTCGTTCAGCTCCACGGACTGGTTGATCTGGTCTAGTTTCCTGCGAGCTACTCGCCATAGGTTCTGTGGACACGCTTTCCGAGCCTTCTTCGTATCTCGCCCGTCGAAGATGTCTTCCGTGCCATCGTCTCTGAACGAAGCGATCACACCTCACCAGTATAACGTATAACGTTACTCATGATAG
>CALMWA010000407.1 GCA_937873125.1 uncultured Actinomycetes bacterium
GGCGGCGCGCAGCAGGTGGCCGCGGGTGTGAACGAGACCGAGCCCGATCCAGGCTCCGCGGGCCGTGGGATCGAAGTGCGGTGTCCGTTCGCCGCTGAGGTACGGCAGAAATCCGGCGCCCTCCGCACCGGGCGGAACGGCGAACGCCTCCTCGTAGACCTCCTCCCAACTCGCGCCGAGAACTCCCCGCGCCCACTCCAGGGCTAGCCCGGCGTTCTGGATCGCCGCCATCGCGTACCAGCGGCCCGCGCCTTCGGCCGCCGTCGCGCGGTACAGGTGCGTGCGTCCGTGAGGGTCGGAAACGGGATGATCCCTGGAAACTACGATCTGACCTCCCGTGCCAATGGTGAGCTGCGCGTCTCCGGGCTCCAGTAACCCACTCCCCAGCATCGCCGCCGCCGTGTCCGCCGCGCCCGCGGCGACCGGTATTCCTGCCCCGATCCCGAACGCCTCGGCAGCTTCCCGCGAGACGGACCCGGCCACGCTGGCGGAAGGCACGAGTGGGGCGAGTATTTCATCCCGCAATCCGAGAGTCTCGGCCACATCGAACGCCCACTCGTCACTCTGCAAGTCGTAGAGCAGGGTGGCCGAGGCGTCGGACGGCTCGGTGGCGGCCTCGCCGGTCAGGCGCAGGCGCAGCCAGTCCTTTGGCTGCAACGCCCACCTCGCGGCGGCGTAGGCTTCGGGTTCATAGTGGCGCAGCCACAGCAGGCTCGGTCCGGCCATGCCGGCGGCGATGGGGTTTGCCAGTCTCCGGCGAAGGTCTTCGTCTAGTCCGTGATAGGCGCCGAGTTGCTCAGTAGAGCGGGTGTCGGCCCAGAGAATGGCGTTCCGCAGGGGCTGGCCGTCGGAGCCCGAGAGGACAACGCCGTGCATCTGGCCGGAGAGGCCGAGCGCCCGCACTTCTCCGCCGTGATTCCCGATGGCCCCTCCGGCGGCCCGGATGGTCGCGCTCCACCACTCCTCCGGGTTCGTTTCCGCCCAACCGGAGTGCGGCGACCGGACCCTGTAGGGCGCGGAGCTTTCACCGAGCACGCGGCCTTCGGAGGAGAGCAACAGCGCCTTCACGGAGCCCGTGCCAAGGTCCAGGCCAAGCAACACGCTACAGGTTCCCCTCTACAGTCCGGTACCCAAAAGGACCACAGCTACTCGGCTGCGGCCCTTTGGAGCAGGTTCTCATGTCGTTGCGGCGCTAGGCCTTTACGTCCTTTAGCTCGGCCTGAACTATAACCCGGTTTGAGTAGTCCGGGAGCGTGCAAGCTTGGAGACTTACGATGTTCTTGCCCTTTATAGGGTCCAGAACGTACAGGTCGGTGGGTTCGACGGTCATCGTCTTGAAGACCTCGTAAGTGTATTCGTTGCCTTTGGTATCGGTGAGAATGACCTCGTCGCCGTTCTCGAGCTTGTCTATATCGTAGAAGGCTAGGTAGCTGTCGGTACCGGAGTAACCGAGGCGGTGGCCGGCGATGTAGACGTTGGCCTCCTCTTCCCAGGGAGCGCCCGTGCCCTCCAAACGAATGGCGGTGTTCTCGCGGAGCAATGCCTCATCAGTGCCGAGGCCCGTGGGGATCACGGCGTCCTTGACCCGCTCCATCTTTGGAACGGTGAGCTTGAGCGTTGGGTCGGAAGGGATGTCGGAGATATTGCTCACCTTCGCCCCGGACTTTTCATCACCCTTGCTCGGAGCGACCTGCTTGTTCTCGGCCTGCTCCGACATCTTCTTGTCCGGCTGATCTCCGCCGGACTGTCCGATCGAGCCGCACGCCGCGAGCCCGACGATCAGCGTCAGAGCTGCCAGCAACAGAACGAGTCTTCTCATACGCACCTGATCACCCCTCAAGCTAGAACTCTTCCGGTGGAAACTCGACCGCGTCTTAGGCTCCCGAATCCTTTATTTCGGCCCGGACTATAAACCGCTCTGTGTTCGAGTAATCCGGGTTGCCATCGGCATCCACGTTGACGATCTCGCACGTCTGGAGGGTAACGATCTTTTTGCCCGGCACGGGGTTAAGGACCTCGACCTCTGTCGGGGGGACGATCTTCGCCTCGTACACCTCGTAGGTGTACTCCTTGCCGGTAGAGTCGCTCACAATGATCTCATCACCGTTCTCAAGCGTCTTCAGACCATCGAAGGCTTTGTAACTGGGAGTCCCCTCGTAGCCCTCGACATGACCGGCGAAGTAGACGTTAGAGAATTTCTGCCACGGCCATCCGGTCGCCATTTTGCCCGACTTAGTGGGGTAACGGATATGAACCGCCGCATTATTGGTAAGCAACTGCGTATTGTCGCCAGGCCCGGTGGGGAGGTTTTCGAAGTTCTTGTCCAGCTTCGGAATGGAGAGACCTAGAGTCTTGTCCTCCGGCACCTCGATCTTCGGCTTCTTTTTCTCACCGGCCTTCCCGTCCTTTTTGGAGGTCTCATCCTTCTTGGCGGCTACGTCTTTCTGGGCCTCCTCGGATTTCTTCGGAGAAGCCTCGTCGTTGCCGCCGGATTGGCCGCTCGAACCGCAGGCTGCGATACTCGCCACCATCATCAGAGCCGCCAGGACTAGAACTAGTTTCTTTAGACGCATCTGTTCACCTCTTGTAATAACTCTCTGTTGACGGGACACACCGCGAGCCCGAAGCCGCATTGCTGTTTGATTAAAAGCCTACCCGCGAAATGTAACAACCCGGCTACGTTTCGACCAAAGCCTTATTACACTCCTGCGGCTACGTTCTAAGCTCACGATCCGCGCTCTTCGCAATGGAGTACGTCTCTTATATCCCGGATTTCCGAAGGATATATTAAGCTCGACGTCCCGGAATGTAAAGGTAGTTCGGCTTCTCGTACCGGCCTCACAGATCCCGAACAAAGTCCTCGACGGGAACGAGATACTCCACTTCACCCGGCGTCGGCCGCGGGTTGATCGAGACGAGATCGAAGTTCCTGGCAACCGCCGCCAACGCCTCCCCACCGATTTGCACCGCACCCCAGCCTTCGCCCGGTATCCGAACGCGCCACAACTCGTAGAACTCCTCCGCCTCCGCTATCCCCCCGAAAACGCACAACACCTCCCCCTCATCCGCACCGTAAGAGAGATACCCTGGCACCTCACCCTCCATCCTCCGCAGCACCGCATACCGCCCATCATCCCGCAAATGCTCAAACATACCTGCTCCCATCCACTCATCATCACGCCAACAAAGACCCAAACGCCAGCATACCAACCCCACGACCCACCAGAACGCAAGAATCTTCCGAGACTTGGAGTCGATAAGTTGCGCTACAAGTGTTGGCGGTGTTCTAAGAGGATTCTTCCAACCGCTCTACGGTGATACGCACGAGCCCCAGGTCACAGTAGCCGGGTTCTCCGGGCATATCGAAGTGGTCCACAAGCAACTTTCCCAGGTAGTCACCGTCCAGGAAGGTGAAAAATTCCTTCTTGGGGCCTATCTCCAACTTGCCCTCCGCCACGAACTCGTCGCGTTCCATCACCTTCCCCGATCCGGCTCCGCGAGAGCCTGGCCGTTTTGTGGAGTGTATACCGAAGGCAGACGAACTCTAAGCGTCCCTCGGTTATGCACTCGACGCCTCTTGCCGAAAGCGTCTCTCGGTGCAAAGCCCCTTACAACCTTGACATTGTTGAATATATGTGTAAACTGCACATAGACTTCAAGAAGAGGTCGCGCTGGTTAAGAGATCAAAACTGGAGGACTGACTGATGGCTACTATGCAGAAGGCTAGCAAGACGGCGGAGCGGCTCGCGGAGACGACGCGGGACTCGTACAAGACGTTCGTGGATCACACGGTTGCGTTGCAGGAGCGGAATGTGCGTTTCGCGCAGGGCGTGGTTGACGGCGCGACGCGTGAGATCCGGCACCAGGCCGAGAGTAACCGGGCCGTTGTGGGCGAGCTCGTCGAGCGGGCCGAGCAGCAGCGCGGCGCTTTCCAGACGCTCATCGAGGAGTCGGTGGACGGTTACATGGACTTTGTGTTCGCGCCCCTCGGCTACTACAAGCAGGGTCTGAGGCTCATCGAGACCGAGGTTACCGAGGGTGGGTTCCCGATCCCCGGCTACGACGACCTGAACGTCGGTGAGGTCTCCAAGCAGATCGACGCCCTGAGCGCCGAGGAGATCCGGAAGGTCCGCGAGTACGAGAAGAAGAACAAGAACCGCGAGACCCTCATCGAGCAGCTCGACCGCAAGCTCAAGCCCGCTTCGTAAGAGTTTTACAGAGCAGCACAGAGAAGGGCCGGGAGAGATCCCGGCCCTTTCGCTTGCCCTATTTTGTTCTCGCTACTTCAATAGGTCCTTGAGATGGCCTTTCTTCTCCTTCATCGTACCCTTGCGCTGATCGGCGCGGCCCTCGGACTTCTTCTCCTTGTTGCCGGTCAGGGCGCCCGTCGCCTCTTTCAGACGGCCGGCGGCCTTATCCATCGCGCCTTCGCTTCTCTCTTCTCGACCCGTCTTGCCTCGCCTATCGCTCAACCTGCTCTCCTATCTCCCGAAACCACTTGCTACTTTAATTATACCTCCCGGAAAGGAGCCTAAACCACTTCGTCGGCCGCTCCCGCCTGCGCCGGACGGGCGGAGAGGTCCACGTCGCGGGCTCCGGCATTGCGGCCCCGAGCTTCCTGCAAAGTCCGCCACACCTTCCACGGAGAAGCCGGCATATCAATGTGGGTAACGCCCTCGTGCGAGAGCGCATCTACTACGGCGTTGATCACCGCCGGCTGGGCGGCTATCGCCCCCGACTCTCCTATGCCCTTGACTCCCATAGGGTTCGTCGGGGAGGGAGTCTCCGTGCGGTCGAGGATGAAGTTTGGGAGGTCCGGCGCTCCCGGTATCAGGTAGTCCACCAGGGTGCCGGTTACGAGGTTGCCGTCCTCGTCGTATACGGCCTCCTCGTAGAGAGCCTGGGCGATACCCTGCGCAATGCCGCCGTGAAGCTGTCCGTCCACGATGGCCGGGTTGATCACCGGCCCGCAGTCGTCAACCGCCACGTACTTGGGTATCGTTACCATCCCTGTCTCGGTGTCCACCTCCACGACGCAGACGTGGGTCCCGAACGGCCAGGTGAAGTTCGGCGGGTCGAAGACGTGGCTCTCGTTTAGGCCCGGCTCCATCCCCTCCGGCAAGTCGGCGGCCATGTAGGCGGCTCCGGCCACTTCCTGTATGGAGACGTTGCTGTCCGGCGAACCGGCGACCGAGAAGCGCCCCTCCGCAAACTCGATGTCGCCCTCCGCCGCTTCGAGCATGTGCGCCGCTATCTTCTTGCCCTTCTCCACGACCTTCTGGGAGGCGAGGTGTATCGCGACGCCGCCAACCGACAGGCTGCGCGAGCCGTAAGTGTCACGGCCGAAGGGAGCGACAGCGGTGTCGCCGTGCAGGACCGTCACGTCCTCGACCGGGACTCCTAGAGCGTCGGCGACTATCTGGGACCAGCTAGTTACGTGGCCCTGGCCATGGGGCGAGGTGCCGGTTACGACCTCGACCTTGCCCGTCAAGAGCATCCGCACGGTCCCGGATTCCCAGCCGCCGCTCTGCAGGCGCACGCCGGCGGCGACTTTCGACGGGGAGAGACCGCCGCTCTCGGTGAAGTTGCCGATGCCGACGCCGAGTTGCTTTACGGCGCCGGAGTCGCGGCGGCGGCGTTGCTCGGCCCGGAGGCCGTCATAGTCCGCGAGGGCGAGGGCTTTCTTCATGCACGCCTCGTAGTTGCCGGAGTCGTACATCACGCCGGAGGGGACGGTGGTCGGTTCGTCGAACGGTGGGATCAGGTTCATCAGGCGAAGCTCCGCCGGGTCCATCTCAAGCTCTCGCGCTAGAGCGTCCATGATGCGCTCGTGGGCGTAGGCGGCCTCGGAACGTCCCGCGCCCCGGTAGGCGTCTGTGGGTGTCAGGTTGGTGAAGACGCCGGTGCATTCGAATGAGTAGGCCGGGAAAGTGTAGAGACCGGGGTAGGTAAACGAGCCGAAGATGGCGATGCCGGGCGTCAGGAGTTGGAGGTAGGCGCCCATATCGGCAATAAGTTTGACCTTCATGCCCAGGATCTCGCCACTTCTTTTCGCGGCGACCTCGATGTACTGGACCTGCCCGCGGCCGTGGATCGTCGCCAGATGACTCTCGGAGCGGCCCTCGATCCACTTGATCGGCGTATCCAGTTTGCGCGCCAAAACAAGCGCCAACGCCTCCTCCGCGTAGACGTTCAGCTTGGAGCCGAACCCGCCGCCGACGTCGGGTGCCACGACCCGCAGCTTCGTCTCCGGCACGCCGCACATGATCCCCAGTATGTCCCTCACGAAGTGCGGCACCTGCGTCGAGGTGTACACGACGAACCCGTCCCCCGCCGGCTCCGGCGTCACAACGACCCCGCGAGGCTCGATGGGGCTCGGGATGAGCCGTTGCTGGATGTAGCGCTCCCGCACCACCACGTCCGCTTTCGAGAAGGCGTCCTCTATGTCTCCGGTGCCGAGCGGCCAGGTGTAGCACTCGTTCGTCCCGAACTGTTCATGCACCAGCGGCGCGCCGGGTTCGAGGGCTGCTTCCACGTCAACCACCGCCGGAAGCGGCTCGTAGTCTACCTCGATCAACTCCAGGGCGTCCTGTGCGGTGTAGCGGTCCGCCGCGATCACGACGGCCACCCCGTCGCCCGCGTGGTTCACCTCGCCCTGGGCCAGCGGCCAGTGGTCTGGAACCTTGATGTCCTCCGTGACCGGCCAGCCGCACGGGATGCCGACGACCCAATCCTCCGCGAAATCCTCGCCCGTAAAGACCGCCACGACACCGGGGTGTTCACGGGCGGCGGAGGCGTCTATGGAGGTTATCTTCGCGTGGGCGTGAGGGCTGCGTAGGAGAGCCATGTGAAGCATTCCCGGCAGATGGATCTCATCCACGAAGTTCGTCCGTCCCGTGACGAGCGCTGCGTCTTCCTTGCGCGGCACGCTGTTACCCATGTACCGTCGGGCGGTCTCCGTCATGCCGCAGCCTCCTTCTCAGGATTTCTCCAAAATAGCATTCGTTCTCATCAGGATTATGCGAGGCCCCGATGTCCGCCGCAAACCCTCTGCCTGGGATCGCGGCCGAGCTAGCCCATATGGGCCAGGCAAAAATCTATGTTTCGATGGATGTCGGCTGGAGCAGGATGGTGCATCCTTTGATGTAGGTTGGACAGCTACTTAAAGGAGACCAAACCATGAATCTTACGTTGGCGTTGAGCCGGGAGACGCGGGCCAAACTACTCGCCACCCTGTTCGTGTCCGCGACACTACTGGTGGGCGTGGCCGGGACGGCGGACGCGGCCCCGATGTCCAAGTGCAGGAACAACCCTGAGAATTTCAAGGTCTACAAAGGCAAGTGCCTCTCCGACCGGCAGATAGAGAGGATCAAGAACCGGGGCGGCAGGGAAGACGGCCCCAACCACCAGTAGAGTATCCATCATCATCTGAGGCGCTCGTGAGAACGCCCGAAGCAGAGCCGGGAATTCATCTCCCGGCTCTTACTTTTTATCGTTACTCCAGCTCTACGAGGTCCTGGCCCGCGTCCACGGCGTCTTCGTTCTCGACGAGGAACTTGGAGATCTTGCCATCCTCCTCCGCCTTGACCTCGTGGAAGGATTTCATTACCTCGATCAGGCCAACGGTGTCGCCGGCCGAGACGCTGTCTCCCTCGTTCACGTAGACGTCGCTCTCCGGATCGGGGCGGCGGTAGAACGTGCCGGGCATCTGCGCTCTTACGGTACTTGCCATGTTCGCTCCTTTACGCGGTCGTTTGCCCGGCTCGTCCGGGGGATCGTATCTCGATGTCGTTCTCCCACAGCTTGCGGGCTATCGCCTCGGCCAGCTTCACGGCGCCGGGGGTGTCGCTGTGGACGCAGATCGAGTCGGCGGGGAGGTCTATGTCCTTGCCGCTTACGGCGATGACTTTGCCCTCGGTGACGCCCCGGAGGACCCTGTCGGCGACCTCGTCAGGGTTCATTTCCTCTTTCACCTTGCGCGTGAAGACGATCTGGCCCTCGTCGCCGTACTCGCGGTCGGCGAAGAACTCGGTCGCAACCGGCTGGTCCATCTTGCGGGCGAGATCGTAGGTCACTGATGCGCTCATGCAGTACAGGACTAGCTCCGGGTCGGACTTCTGTATCGCCTCGATGATGGCGCGCGAGACCTCCTCGTCGCGGGCGGCGGTCATGTAGAGCGAGGCGTGGGGCTTTACGTGCTGGACCTCCATGCCGTAGAAGCGGGCGAACTCACGCAGGGCACCGAGCTGGTAGAGGAGCTCGTCATGGATCTCGTCCGGCGTAAGGCTTATCTCCCGCCGTCCGAAACCTACCAGGTCCCGGTATCCGTTGTGGACGCCAACCGAGACGCC
>CALMWA010000408.1 GCA_937873125.1 uncultured Actinomycetes bacterium
AACCCGCCGGCTTATGATGTACGCTTGGTGGTGCGAGGAGACCTCACCAGCGTGGACCCCGCCTAACTAAACCCTGTCGACGGATCTTCCCGGCGCTCCCTTCGGGGAGCGCCTTTTTGCGTCTTACTTCTGGTTTCTAGCTGGGTGAGAGGCTGGATCCCGCCGGCAAACGGAATATCGGTGAACCTGGCAGCGAGTTTTGAGTCGGCGGTCAACATTGCGACGCCCGTATGCGCTGTTAGTGCTGACTTTGCCAGAGGTATAATGTTGTGATGCCGACCAGAGCCGGAGAGTCTTGCAGATGTTGAGCGAGTACATCCGCGCCGCGATGCGCCGGGCGCGGTACGAAATCCTGGACGACGAGTCTTTCTATAGCGAGATACCGGGCTTCGACGGCGTGTGGGCCAGTGCCACTACGCTCGAAGGCTGTCGCGAGGAGCTGGAGGAAGTCCTAGAAGGATGGATAGTCCTGAGCCTGTCCAAGAACCTTCCGTTGCCCACCGTTGACGGCATCTCCCTGGAGATAAGCTCCACGGCCTGATGCCGCCGATCGGTCCCATCAAGCGTCGGGATCTCATCCGAAACCTCAAGAACCTCGGCTTCGACGGCCCCTACTCCGGAGGCAATCATCAGTACATGATCCGGGGCCACACGCAGCTGAGGATTCCGAACCCTCACCAGGGAGATATCGGGTGTGGTCTCCTGCCCAGGATCTTGCGTCAGGCGGGGGTGTCTCCAGGGAAGAGTGGGAAAGGCTTTGAACGAGCCACACGCTACTCCAGCGGCCAGCTTGGTATGGTCTCGTCTATCTCGCGCATGAGACGCCGGGTCTCCGATAGGGCGACGACGATGCGCTGGTAGTGGCGGATGTCGCCGGATGAGAGCCTGCGGCCCTTGCGGTCCTTGAGCCACTTGTCCAGCACCTGATAGCCGCCGACCCGGACTTCCCACACCTCCTCCGGCACGCCCTCGAAGTATTGCCCGTTGTTGATGTGGACGCGCTCGTCGGCGGACGAGTAGCGCACCTTCTCGACGACGGAGTCGCCGCCCTCCGGGAAGCGGGTTATGAAGCTTTCGAGCGCCGGGGAGGTCATGAGGTGCAGACCAACCAGCTCCGCGCCTTTCGCGCACAGGGCAGAGAACAGCGCCCGGTCCGAGGTGAGCGGCAGGCGGGGGAAGTCCCGCTTGAGGAACTCGGCGTACCGCTCCCGGTAGGTCGGCGAGTGGAAGACCGCGTAGGCGTAGTGGAACACGTCCTCCGGCCCGAAGGTGGAGGAGAGATTCCCGCTCCCGTCCGGCACGAACTCCAGTCCCAGCCTCTCCGAAAGCTCATTCACGAACTTCGGCGAAAGGTTCGGCCTGCGCCCCTCCTCCGCCGCGTCCAGGAGATTGTCATTCGTTGGGTAAAGGTAGAGAGGAGCTAAACTCGTATACCCCTTGTTACTGTAAAAAGCGCGATTGTTCACTAAGCCTTCAGTTACTTCAAAGTGGCTATAGTCTCCTTGCAAAGCAACTTGTCGCATGAAGATCAGTCCGAGGTTCTTTCCAGCTATCATATGTCGCATCACGTTTTGTCGAACACGATCTACCACAGCATCATGATAAAAAAGAGGCCTAGTATCGAAAGGACGATATAGGCAATACGTGACTGCTGATCGGGATAGCATGCTTTCTCGGACGGCTTTGCGTGCCACTGATACGGGCAATTTATCTCCAGACGATAAATACTTCTCACGCACATATTCGTCGCTTCGTGCCGGGTCAAGAAAATCAGCGATACGAGCACGCAAGCTGTCTTCGTCAAAGTCGAACACAAAAGCATCTCGGTGAGTTACGATGCCTACTGAGTTAATTGGCATAGCATCCGTAATACTCCAACCTTGCTTATACTCTGCTAAAAGATCCATGTTTTGCGGTGCAAACAAGTAAGCTGTCGAGCTCGGCTTGAGTTCGATCCATTCGGTCTTCTCAACATCCTCCACCGTAAGCCAGTCGTACTTGCCTTGTCTTGATCCCCACAGGTCAATATGATGTACTTTCGCTGGTCCGACCTTACCTGGCTCCTTCACAAAGATACTGATGGCGACGCCCTGCCGAATATCGAAAACGTTCTGATCTTCTCCTCCCTCGGGAGATAGTTCTTTCCTATTCTTATTGCCATGTAGATCCACAAGATAGATATCGGTGAAGGTCCCCATGAGGCTCTGGCGCATACCCCGAAAGGTTGGATTGTCCAGATAACCGTGGTTGGTAATAAAGGCGAGAATTCCCCTTCCGGTCCTCTCGACGCGCCATTGGCCGAAGCGGATGAACTTTACGTAGTCGTCGTTGAGCATCTTGGGGTTGCGCTCGCCGAGCGGCTCTCCGTCTACCTGCTTGTAAGTGTCTATAAGGTCGGAGATCCACTTGCCCTTATTGGCGGAATGCCCGGAGTACGGTGGGTTGCCGATGATGACTTCTATGGGCTCGTCCTTCTTCACCTTCGCGGCGGCGTCGGCCTCCTGGGTTATGTACTCGGCGAAGCCTATGGTCTCCTCGGGGTGGAAGCCTTCTTAGAGGGTGTTGGTGAGGTAGACACGCAGGCGCTCGTCGCCCTCGAAGTCGTAGCCGAGCTCGCCGAGGAGGATGCTGAGCTTCATGTGGGCTACGGTGTAGGGGGCCATCAGCAGCTCGAAGCCGAAGATGCGGCGCAGCAGGTCGTCGCGCACGTAGCCGCTCCACGTGCCGCCCTGTCCGCTCTGCTGGAGGGCTTCGTGGATGTGGCGTATGACGTAGTAGAGGAAGGTGGCCGTCCCTGTCGCCGGGTCTAGGATCAGGGTGCTCGGGTCAGCGAGGCCCATACTCCTGCCGAACTTCGTCTTGAGCACCGCGTCTACGGAGCGCACGATGTAGGAGACGACGGGCTCCGGGGTGTAGTAGACGCCCCGCGACTCGCGCATCTTGGGATCGTAGGCGGCCAGGAACGTCTCGTAGAAGTGAACCACCGGGTCCTCGCGGCGGGTGCGGTGTCCGAAGTTTTCGAGGATGGCGGCCATGTCCGCCCGTTTCAGGAGCTCGGCGAGGTCGTCCACGAGCCAGGCCACGCGGTCGTCGAGGTCGGGACCGGCGATCTCGTTGAACAGCCGCCGCAGGAACGGGTTGGTACGGGGCAGGTCGTAGCCGGCGGTGCGGCGGGAGAAACCTTCCACAGGCGCGGTGGTGCGGGCGGCGAAGAGGCCGTAGGCGATGGTCTGAGCGTACATGTCCGCGAACTGCTCCGGTTGCAGGTCCGGGATCAGGGTCTTGCGAAAGGCTGAGAGCTGGGTGTGGAGTCCGCCCTTCTCACCCTCCTGCCGGAAAGTCTCGGCGATGAGAGTTCGGATCTCACGCGCCTGCGCCGCCATCCGCTCGGCCAACTCTTTGGGTGTCCCCACGGTTGGGGCCTCGTGGGCGAGAAATCCGCGCAGCAGCCGCTCGACCTCCTTAATCCCTTCCTTGTCCGGGCGGAGCTTGCCGCTCTCGTCTTCCTCGGCGAGACGCGCCACGGCGCGGCGTTCCCCGTCCACGTAATGGCGAAACTCCAGGTAGTCGGTCAGGATCAGGTTCGAGAAAGCCCCCCGGTAGCGTTTCAACTGCTCGGAACGCTCGACTTTCCGCAGGTCCTCGCCCAGATCCTTCGCCTCGACGTATCCAAGCGGCGCACCCTTGCGAGCCACGATGTAGTCCGGCGCCCCAACCTTGCTGCGCCGGGGCTCGTTCGTCGCCTGGAGACCGGGTTCGAGAGACTCCAGCAGAGTCTTCAACGCCGGACGATAGGCATGCTCTCTGGCGTCACCGGTATCAAGTTCCCTCTGAACGTCTTTCAGGTAAACGTCAAACGCCACGGCTCTCCCCCATCTCTCCGGTCTCAAAGTAAGTATCCGCGAGCGTCCGCTGCCCGGCAAGTAACGACTAGCCGCTAAATCGACGAGCCCTCAATATTCGGGCCAGGAGGAGGCACGGTCTGACTGCTCGAACTCGCGCGCGAGGTCTGAGTCGTGAACAGACATCTCCTCGTAACCTTCACGCAGCAGGTTCTCCCTGTTGCGCCTCCGATCTTCTTCCAGAGCACGGCTGACGACCGCACTCTTGTCCACGCCAAGCGCCGCCGCACGCTCCTCTATGTAGAGCCCAACCTCCGGGGGTACGGTTATCGTGAGTTGTTTCCGTGCCATCGCTCTCCACCTTTGTTCCGAGCTACCAAACTTGCCGTTAAAGTGTACAACACATTATTGTATTAAATGTAATTGGTACTGCAAAAGTAAAGAATCGTCTATAATCGCGTGATCGTTGTTGATATGTTTTCAGGAGGATGGATTTGGCGGATGCGGACTTGATCAGCCGTGGTGATGTCTGGTTGGTGGATTTGGAGCCGATCAGGGGGTCCGAGATGGGTAAGCGTCGCCCGTGCCTGGTGATCAGCAACGACGTGGCGAACCGTTACTCGTCGGTGGTTACGGTAGCGGCCATCACCAGCGTGCATCCGAGCAAGAACTACCCGTTTATGGTCGAGATCCCGGAGCGAGTCGGAATGCCCAAGCGAAGCTGGGTTACTTGCGCGCACATACGCACGGTCAGCAAGGACAGGTTGGAGAAGCTCTTCGCTAACCTGGACGAAACGACGATGAAGAAGGTCAACGAAGCCATAGAGATACAATTAGGGCTTCAATGACCCGTTTCGATCGTTTCCTTCTATCGGCTACTTTCCCTCGTACATGGCGTTGATCGCGGAGCGCCACTCGAAGAGGTCGGCTCGGCGCTGCTCTCTCTCCTTGCGCGAGCCTGTGAGGTTGGTCTTCTCCAGGGGGTCTTTTTCGAGGTCGAATAGCTGTTCGTCGCGCTTTCCGTAGTGGTAGATGTATTTATCGCTGCTGCGGATGCTGGCTACGCAGAGGTCGTTGTACCAGCAGTTGAACATCAGGGTGCGCTCCTCGAGCGGGTCCAAGAGCGAGTAGCCGGGGTATTCGCCGCCCTCGACTTTGTAGTTCAGCAGGTCCAGGACTGTCGGTAGTACGTCCAGCTGGTTGGAGAGGGCTGCTACTCGCTTGCCGGTCTTCCAGCGCTGTGGGTCGTGTACTAGCAGGGGGATGCGGAGTCCTTCCTCCCAGATCACGTTGTCGTGCTGGTAGCGGCCGTGCTCTCCGAAAGCCTCGCCATGGTCGCTTGTGATCACGATCAGAGCGTTCTCGAGTAATCCCATAGCGCGCAATTCGGCGAAGAGCCTTCCGATCTCCCGGTCAAGCGACTGAAGCGCGGCGTCGTACTGCGAAACGAGGTGCTCCCGTTCCGCTCCGGTGACATCCCGCTCCAGGGAAAGCACATTCTGCCGCAATGCGTAAAAGTCCATGAGCGTGAATCGCCGGTTCCTTCCCGGATACATATCGCGCAAATCGCTCGCCGGCAGATAGGGCACGTGCGCTTCCGTGTAGTTCACAAACAGAAATACCGGGCGTCGGTTCGCCGCGGAAGCCCGCAGAAGGCTCAGAGCTCCGGCATTGACCTCGGCCGCCGTCCGGGTGACGCGGTCGAACTCGCCGGTTTCCGAAAAGGACGACAGCACTCCGCGAACCGAATGACCGAACTGGTAAGGTTTGTCGACATCCAGCGGAGGAACGGTCCGTGCGCCCGTCTTGCGGGTCCTTCCCCCGCCAG
>CALMWA010000409.1 GCA_937873125.1 uncultured Actinomycetes bacterium
GGCATGCTGTAGCCGATAAACGAGAACAGAGTACCGGCGTTGTCCAGGGCGCTGTATTTCCTGATCGCCGAGTAAACGCCGAAGGGTATGGCGATCAAAACGGTAAAGATGAGGGAGGAGCCCATCAAGAGTACTGTAGGCCATATGCGGGGTACGATCAGGTCGCTCACCTGGTTCTGAAGCTTGACGCTGTAGCCCAAATCCCCCTGCAATAACCCACCGACCCAGATCAGATACCGCTCGGGCAAAGACTTGTCGAGGCCGTAGATCTCGTTTATCCGCTGTACGTCGGCCTGTGAGATGCGGGGGTTGTTCTTTAGCTCCGTGAGAGGATCGGGGCCGAGGTTCACCAGCGCGAAGATAGCAATGCTCGCAAAGAACAGCACCACGATGCTAAAGAGGAACTTCCTGATGGTGTAGGCTAACAATTCCTCATCTACCTCCGGTCCCTTGATTTCCGGTGTTTTTGGCTACCGGCGATCCCCTATTCCGCATCTGAATTCTAAACCAGCCCTAACAACCGTGCCTCCCCCCGGCGGACTGCGCGGGCCGGGCGTCGCAGGTAGCAGAGGCCGCGAGAGCGGCCCCCGCGGCTCTTCTCTACTAGCCGGAGACCGACCACTCGCCGACGTTCCAGAATGGTCCGGCGATGGTGGGGTTTACGTCCGGGCCGCTGAGTCTCTCGGCCCAGGCATAGTACTCCGGGCGCTGGTACATCGGAAGCATCGGCAGGTCCTCGGCGATCAACTCCTGCGCCTGCTTTAGCAAGTCGGCCCTCTCGGCCTCGTCGATGGCCTTGTCGGAGTCTTCGAGCAACCTGGTGACTTCGTCGTTCTTGTACCGGGCGTAGTTCTGACCCTTCGGCGGGACCTGGTTGCCCGCGAAGATGGTCGTGCTCGACGGGTCGGGGTTCGCCAGCCACGCCCACTCGCCCATCTCGAAGTCGCCCGCGGGCGTCCTCTCCCCGAAGAAGGTCTCGGCGGAGGAGTTGTCGATCTTGACGGTGATCCCGATGTCCTTGAGCTGCTGCTGAATGACTTCCTGCAGTGTTTCACGCAAACGGGCGTCGGAGGTCGTGGAGAAGGTTATCTCCGTTGCGGCGCCTTCGGCCTTCGCCTCCTCGACCAACTGCGTGGCCCTGGCCTTGTCGTAAGTGTATTTCTCCCAGGCCGGCGTCGCGAAGGGTTTCTGCTCCGGCACCAGGAAGCTGTTCAGGGGAGTAACCTGGCCCTTGAGGATCTGCTCCACCGCCTGATCGCGGTTGATGCCGTAGGCTATAGCTTGCCGCATCTTGAGGTTGTCTATCTTCTCCACATTAAAGGTTATGTGCTCGTAGACCGTCCCGGACTTGTACTCGACGGTGGCCCCGTCTATGCCCTCCAGCTTCTCCAGGAGCCCGATATCCGGCGGCGGGTTTATGAACTCCACCTCGCCGGACTGCAAGGACGTGACGAGCGTGTTCGTATCCGGGATGAAGCGGTAGGTGATCTGATCCAGCGGAGCCTTCTCGCCCCAGTAGTTCTCGTTGCGCTCGACGACGACGCTCTGGCCCTTCTTCCACTCCTTGAGCTTGAACGGGCCGCTGCCGACTAGCTCATCGTTCATGACCTTGTTGAAGTCCTTACCCTCGTAGACGTGCTTGGGCAGGATCTGGGTTGCGGAACCGCCGAGTATCGACATCCAGGGCGCGAAGGGCTCGGAGAACGTGATCCGGACCGTAAGGTCGTCAGGTGTCTCGAATTTCGTGACCTTCTCCCAGCCGAAGCGGGTAATGATCTGGTTCTTTTTGGCTACCTGCTGCTCGTAGGTCCACTTGGCGTCCGCGCTGGTGAGCGGCTTGCCGTCGGACCACTTCAGGCCGTCCTTGAGCTTGTACTCGATCACCAACGGATCGTCCTGGATCACCTTCGGCATCCCGTCGGCTAGCTGCGGCTCGAACGAGAGGTCCGGCATGATCCTCAGCGGAGACTCGATGATGGCGCTGGTTATGTTGTTGGTCGCCGCCAGGTCGCCACCGACGATGAACTGGTTGAGGATGGCCGGCTCCTGATCGAGCGCGACGATCAGGCTGTTGCCGCCTCCTCCACCGCCACCCTGCTGGCCGCCACCGCCACCACCGCCGCAGCCCGCTACACCCAACAAAGCCGCGCCGGCTAGTCCGGCGCCGCTGATCTTCAAGAAGTCCCGCCGGGTCAGCCCGGCGGGACTCATCGGCCGCTCTACGTCCGACCCGACTTTCTTGTCGCTCATGGATGCTCCTCTCTCCCCGTAATGTGCCTTGCTATGCTAACGCTACAT
>CALMWA010000410.1 GCA_937873125.1 uncultured Actinomycetes bacterium
GAGGCGAAGCCGGTTCGGGAACTCGGTCTTCGCGACGCCAGAGACCGCGAGATCTTCCTGGCTGCCAGGGAAGCGGGAGCAGTCGTGCTGACCAAGGACAGGGATTTCGTCCTGTTGCTTGAACAACTCGGCCCACCTCCACAGATTTTGTGGCTCACGATAGGCAACACTTCGAATGCGCATCTCAAGGAAGCCTTGTCGAAGAGTTTCCCTATCGTGCAAAAACTGCTTCGCCGGGGTGAGCCTCTGGTCGAGATCTCCGAGCCGGACAGTACTGCTTCATAGCGTTCTGTGACGTCTATCGACCGTACCGGGGTTGGATCGAGGACGTAGTCGGTCCTGGTGGATCGGGTGTTGGTGAGCTTGCTGGCTAGAACCTGCGTATATCAGGGCAGCCCGTCAGCCGGCGAAAAGCAAGAGGTAGGCCAGATACACGAACGCGGCGACGAGGATTACGGCCGCCACTACCACCGCGACCTTCCCAAACAAGGATGCGCGCCAGACCCTCTCGATAAAGCGTCCTAGTTTCCTCAGCCGCACCTCCATCCAGTCGAGGAGGCGGGCGGCGGGGAGTAGTTCGCCGCCGAGGATCATGAGTCCTATAAAGACGGTGCCCCAGCCGGGACCGGGGAGAGGGGCGAGGATGAGGCTGCCGACGGCGATGACGGTGCCGAGCGTGATCAGGAACACCCTCAGTAGGATGTGGCCCTTCTCGTGTTCGCGGCGCCTATAGTAGCGGTTCTGGAAACGCTGGCCCGGCTCGTCGTCCGCGAACTCCCTCCAATCGTCTTTGATCTTCTTGAGCATACTTCCTTATACCATGCCCTCGATGTTCCGCGCGAGCATGGGCTCCGCGCTCGTTCGCCGCCGTGCATCCGCCGTTCCCGTGCGGTATACCGATGGTGCCGGATTCATACGAGTGGAGATGATGCCGATGACCACGAACAACGGAGCGAACGGTTTCGCAAAGGAAGTCGCGACCCTCGGCGGCGGGTGCTTCTGGTGCCTCGAAGCGGTCTACGAGGAGCTGCGGGGCGTCGAGAAAGTAGAGTCCGGGTACTCGGGCGGCCACGTTCCGAACCCCACCTACCGGGAGGTCTGCTCGGAGACGACGGGGCACGCGGAGGTCGTGCAGGTTACTTTCGACCCGGCGGTGGTGTCGTACAAGGAGATACTCGAAGTCTTCTTCACGATCCACGACCCCACGACGCTGAACCGGCAAGGGGCAGATGTTGGGGAGTCGTACCGCTCGGCGATCTTCTACCACTCCGACGAGCAGCGGCGGGTCGCCGGGGAGGTGATCTCCGCGCTCGAAACCGAGGGCGTCTGGGACAACCCCATAGTGACGCAGGTCGCGCCGTTCGAGGAGTTCTACGTGGCGGAGGACTACCACCAGGAGTATTTCCGCAACAACGGTTTCCAGCCGTACTGTCAGGTCGTGATCGCCCCGAAGGTCGCCAAGTTCCGTAAGCAGTACCTGGAGAAGCTCAAGGCGTAAAGAGCCATCCGCGCTCCGCCTTTCGGGCGCGAAAGATCACTCATTTGGGGGAGGCCGGGAGCCTTCGCCGGACGGATAATTCATATGGTGATGGTTATCGTAGACGGTGAAGGAGTCCGAGATGCTGGTTAGGATGGGCAGTCCGGTCGGGACGCTCTTCGGCTCGGTGTGGGAGAGGTTCGGGAGCGGGAGCGAGGCCGACCGTCTCACCCGCGCGCGGGCTTTGATCTCCACCGGCGAGTACGTGCGGGGACTGAACCTGTTGGACCGGCTCCTGAGTACCGCGGAGGCTGGCGGGAATATGCCCGTCGTGGTCGAGGTGCTCGCCGTCAAGGCGCTGGTCCTGAAGGATCTGGGCGAAGATAATAGCGCGATGAGCGCCATCGCCCGCGCGCTCTCGTTCGGCGAACGCGAAGGCTACGTGAACGTCTTCGTCAGAGAAGGCGTGACGATGGCGGCCCTGCTCTCGGAGTTCTTGCAGCGACAGAGGGAGGGACGTATCGATTTCTCGACGAGCGTCCCGCAAGAGTACGTGGGCATGCTGCTCGCCATGCTCCGGGTACGCGCTGCTCTGCCAGATAATCTCCTCGCCGCGGGGCCGGCCGCCTCACACGAGCGGCGAACCGCTGAGTTCCGCAAGCAGCACTTGGAGAGGCCCAAGGCGTGAATTTTGATATGGATTTCACGATCCCGCACGAGGTTGCGGAGCGTCTCGGATATTACGTTTATCTTTACATAGATCCTCGGCCCGGTAAGAGCGGACGACCCTTCTACGTGGGGAAAGGCAGAGGCCGGAGAGCGCTCGCTCATCTCATGGATAAGAGCGAGTCCGACAAAACAAGGGTTCTCAAAGAGTTGAGCGAAGCCGGCCTCAAGCCACGGATAGAGATTTTGGCCCGGTCGTTGCCTGATGGCGAGACCGCGCTCCGGATCGAAGCTGCCGTGATTGATTTGCTTGGACTCGACAACCTGACAAATCTAGTGAGGGGCTCCGATAGCATCGAGCTTGGCCGTGTACCTCTGGAGGAGTTGATTTTCCAGTATACGGCAAAATCTGTGAAGATCGAGCATCCGGTTATCTTGATACGGATCAATCAGCAGTTCAGGCCTGATATGTCGGAAGAGAAACTCTACGATGTGACGCGGGGCATTTGGAAACTCTCTCCTGATCGGGCGGCACAGGCAAAATACGCCTGTGCTGTATTCGAGGGAGTCGTTAGAGAAGTCTATGAGATCAAAAGATGGCTTCCTGCGGAACAGTTGGAATTCCCGACGAGAACCGAAGACCTGAAAATTCAGGGCAGATGGGGATTTGAAGGGCGAGTGGCACCAAACGAAGTTCGTAGCAAGTATCGAGGCGGTTCAGTAGCTAAAGACTACTTTGCAAAAGGTTCACAGAACCCTATTAGATACGTCAATTGTTGATAAAGTACGACACTACCGAATCTAATTACGATTGAATCCTCCCAGTCCGAAGAGGTCGTCTTCCCGGCTCTGTTGCAGGGTGTCTATTAGCTCTTCGAGTCCGCCCATGCGTACCTTCATGCCGCCGCTCGCCGCCGGTGGCGGGTTGAGGGCCACGTAGCCGACGCTGCCACGGCAGGTTTCGAGGACGGTGAGCAGCCCCATGCCGGAGACTTCGACGGGTTTCCAGCCGGGGCCGAAGTCCGCCGAGTTCAGGAAGTTCTCGGCGCGCTCGTTCGAGTCGAAGAGGGGGAGGGCGGGGCGGTCGTCCACGGAGATCATGAGCGGCTGGGCGCCGGGCTCGGCTTCCTGGAAGAGGAGTACGTAGGGCGGCTGGGGCATCTCATTCGCGGCCATGATCAGGTAGGGCGAGGCGCCATCGTGACGAGGATAACGAGATTCTCCTCTGTGTCGTTTCGGACGCCGTGAGGCTCTCCGGCGCGCGCGATCACGGCGTTGCCGGCTGACAGATCCTGTTCTTCGTCCCCAACGGTGAAGCGGCCGGTACCTTCGAGTACATAGTAGATCTTGTCCGACCCCTCGTGGGCGTGAACTTTCTGAGCCTGACTGGGCAGCAGGCAGTAGGTGTCGTAGAACAGATGCGGAGAGTCGAAGATGGCGTTCTTCTTCATCTTCTCCTCGGAGAAAGAGACCGACGCCGCGATGGACTTACTGTTCAAAGGTTCCCTCCTACTCGAAACTCTTTCGGGAAGCTGGTCAGGTTGCGGCAGCCATCCTCGGTGACGACTACGAGGTCTTCGATGCGGACGCCGCCGACTCTCGGGTCATAGACGCCGGGCTCGACGGAGATGACGTCGCCGGGGATGAGCTCCTCGTCGGCCAGGGAGACGCGGGGAGCCTCGTGGACCTCCAGCCCTACCCCGTGCCCGGTTCCGTGGAAGAAGCCCTCCGTCAGCGGCTCGCCCGGCTTCTGGTCGTGGACGTTGGTCTTGTATCCGGCGCCGTGCAGTATCTCGGCGACCTTCTTGTGTACGTCCCGGCCGTTGACGCCGGCCCTTATCATGGAGAGGGCGGCTTCCTGGCTCTCCAGCACGGCGTCGTACATCTGTTGCAGTCCGTCGTTCGGTTCGCCCTTGACGAAGGTGCGGGTCATGTCCGAGTAGTAGCGGGTCGAGAGGTCCACGGGGAAGATATCCACGATGATCGACTCCCCGGCCTTCAGGGGACCGTGGCCGCGCTCGTGCGGGTCGGCGGCCTGCGGGCCTCCCGCCGTGATAGTTCCGTCGGCGGCGCAGTTGCGTCGCAGAAGCTCCATGTCTATCTCGGAGCGTAGGATCTCGCTCGTCAGGACTTCACCGCGCCACTCCAGGGTTCCATCGCTCCCGATGTCCGTCTCTCTCAGCACGTCGGCGGCGCGGGCGCAGGCGGATTCGACGGCGCTCTGGGTCTTCGCGATGTGGGAGATCTCGGCCTCCGTCTTGGCGCGGCGGAGGTCGGCGAAGAGCTTGCCGTCGGGGATGACGGTCAGGCCGCGGGCGCGCAGCTCGTCAGCGTAGATCACACCGAGGTTCGGCGGCACGGAGACGGTGTTCGCACCGAGCTTTGTAAGGAGCTCCGCGGCAGCGGCGGCGAGGGCTTTGGCGCCGCTCTTGAGCTCGCGGGCGAGGTGTGTGATCCCCAGTTCGTCGAAGGAGAGTAGCTCGTCCACGGGGGCCTGCTTCGTGGCGCGGCCGTACTCCAGGGAGGAGACGGCCAGGTACTTCCGGCCATTCACCTGCGCGCAGATCACCGGGTCCGGCGCCAGAAATCCCGAGAGATGGTAGGCCGCCGCGTCGTGTTGCGGAGTTCCGATAATCAGGAGGTTGTGCGAAGCTGGGTCCTGCATCCGGTCTCCTTCCGGGTCTCTGAACGTGCCGGGCTTCCAGTCTACTACCCACGGCCGCGCGTCGTGGATACTCCTATATCTCCTATATAATCGGGGCGATGATCGAGAACAAAGACATGCGGAGCCGGGTGGAGGAGGCGCTGGACAAGGTACGTCCGGCGCTACAGGCCGACGGCGGCGACGCCCGCGTCGTGGAGTGCGACGAGGAGAGCGGGGCGGTTGGTATAGAGATGCTCGGGGCTTGCAGCGGGTGTCCGCTCTCGCAGTTGGATTTCGTCTACGCTATCGAGACTCTTATCCGGCGCGAAGTCCCGGACGTGCGCGAGATCTTCGCGGTCTAGCCTCGTTGTTTAGTCTACTGCTGTTCCTGGTGGGTGGCGCGCAGGGCGCTCTGGGGTAGGGCCTCGCGGGTCGCGGTGAGCGCGTCAGTGGCCTTCTTGCGGGCGCGGCGCAGGGCGATGCGGCGGAGGAAACCGGCGTTCGGGAACTCCTCGTTCGAGAGGTGGGTCAGCGAGATCATGTCGTTCACGCACGCGCGGTAGCCGAGGGCGCACATCTCTATGCGGATCTCGGATGGGTTTTCGGTGAGGGTGCGTCGGATCTCCGCCGTCCGCTCCACGATCAGCCGGGAGAGCTCCTCCGGTGTGGCATCCTGGCTGCCGTCCTCGACGCCGGGCTCTCTCGGGGAGGCGTGGCGTGTTATCTCATCGGGTGAGAGCCGGCGCATCCTGTAGGCCGTGCTGTTCCTGACACGGTGTATCGCGTATGCGGCCACGAGCGTGAGCGGGAGTATGGCGAAGAATATCCAGACTGGAACCCCCGGTGCGACGAACGGCAGTACGGCCAGAAAGAAGATCTCGGCCACCAATATCAGCGCCACGTATAGCCTGTACATCCCTACCGTACCTCTCGTTACTCCTCCGGGGCACTTAGTCTAAGTTTTGGAGAAAGGTTTCGCAAGCACTTTTTACCCGCCCGGTATAATCTCCAATATGCAGACCACTACCTCCCCGGAGTTTACGCTCGACCGTCCTCTCACGAGCGCGGCGGCCGTACTGCGCGCCGTCTTCTTCGTGCCCCGCTCTTTCTTCCTCGGTTTCCCGGAGAGCGGGCCTCTACGAGAGCCGGTCATCTTCGTCGTCCTGATCACCGCCGTAACGGCAACCTTGCGGCTCACCCTGACGCTCCTGTTCGGGTCGAACGACGCGGTCTCCGCCGGAACCTCGGTCCTCCAGGCCCTGGCGTTCGTCGCGCTCTCGCCCGTTATACTCGCTGCTTTGGCGGGAGCTTACTGGCTCTCCGTCCGCACGTTCGTCGGGGAGGCGGGGACTTACCGGGGCGTGTACCGGATGCTTGCCTACGCCTACGGCGCGATGATCCTGTACTGGGTTCCGGTAGTGCAGGCGTTCGCGTTCACGTACTTCGCGCTGGTGCTGATGATCATCGCGGTCCGGTACGCATACCGCGCCTCGCTGATGACCGCCATTATCACGGCGCTTGTGGCCTACGTGCCGGCGGCGATGGCCTTTATCTTCCTGACGTTCGCCCTCACGGGCCTGGCCTTCGGCTGACCTTGCGCGTGAGCGCGGCATGCTCCCGCAGGTCCCGCTCCGCCCGCCCCCGAACCTCGCCGGGCATCGCCTCGACCCGCCGTCCGTAGCGCCTCCTCAGTAGCACACGGGATATCTCCAAATACGCCCGCCGCGTCGCCAGCTCCATCGGCACGGTCATCTCCCTCGGAAAGACCCGGTAAGCTCTATCCTCCCCAAGCCCGAGCGCGGGCGGCACGCTCCCGGAGTCTCGGCGCTGTGAGATCCTGGACTCCCATCGCTCCCGCAGGGCGCGCATGTCCTGCGTGTCGGGCAGTACGTTCAGGGGTCCCGACGCGAACGGGTCCTCCGGCGTAAACCCGAACGACTCCTCGAAGAGCCTCGCCGAGCCGCGAGCGCCGCGCACTATAAGGAACTCGTACTCCGAACGCAGTAGGACGAGTTGCGGGTCATAGTAGGCGGAGAGGCTATCGCGCGCCGGGCGTTCCGCATCTTGCCCCAGCGCGGCGAGCCCGCGGCGGAGATCCTCCTGCTCCCTCAGAAACACCAGCCGCCGCCACAGGAACGTGCCGCCGCCGGTCAGCACCCCGGCCGCGACCGGCAGCGCGCCGGCCCACGGTTCCGCCCACGCCGTCCCGAAGACTGGCGCCGAGAGCAACACCAGCGCCCCAATAGCACAGGCTACGGCTAACCCCCGCTGCGAAGCCGGCCGGGCCTCGTCCCCGGCCCGCGCGTAGAGCATGCCCAGCTCGTGCCACAGGGCCGTCGCGTCGTCGAGAGGGTCGGCGTCGGGTGTGCGTGGCGGTTGCACGTGCTAGATTCTACAGGTGTCTACCTGGTTCACCCGACAGGCCAATAGAGAGAAGCTGTCCCACCGCCTCACGAACTTGCTCAACCCCTTCTTTATCTTCACGGCGCTCTGCGTCCTGGTCGCCCTGGCGCAGAGCGGCCCCCGTGGGCTGGTGTACGTTGTCCCCGAATTGCTCGCGGCGGGGCTGGTGGCCGGGTACGTACTCGTCATGCGCCGGCGGGCGCGCGTCTCGGACTTCTGGATCTCCGCCCGCGCCGAACGCCTCATCCCCGCCATAGTCCTCCTCGCCGCCTTCGCCGGCCTCCAGCTTGCTCTCTACCTGACATCCGCCCCCGAAGCCCTCATCCTCACGACGCTCTCGATGGGCCTCGCGGCGGCGACCGTGGCCGCCCTGACCCTCTTCTGGAAGGCCAGCGCCCACACCGCCGTCGCCGGACACGCCGCCGTGGCGGGCGTGCTGCTGCTCGGTGTAATAGGATCGGTGTTCATTCTCGTGCTGCCGCTGGTGGTCTGGGCCAGGGTTATGCCCGGTGCGCACACGCTCTCGCAGACGCTCGTGGGAGCCGGTGTCGGAGCGGCATTCGCGCTCGTCTTTCTGGCATAAAAACCCGTCGCAGCGGGTTGTGCGGAGTACCCGGACTAGGTTTGGTCTGCGTACGATGTACTCGCATATGCGAGGCTGGTACAAAGTTCCGTGGCGTTGGGAATCACTCGCTCGGATGATGTCCCATGTTGTAGATTACCGGCTCCCGATAACAACCACGCTTGCCGTTGCCTGTCTCGGGTAGGATTCGGCCACGGGCCCCGTGTACCAAGCCTTTGCTCGATGCCCTACCTTCAGATCATCAAAGCCTATGAAGACTAGCTCCTCTCGTTCTTGCTTGAGGAGTTTGGTGCTTTTTGTGATGGACACGCTGTCCTTCTGAGACCCGTACTCTTCTGCAGGATTCTCTTCTATGAGAACCACTCCGATCCCATACCTTGAGCTTCCGGCGTTATCGCTAGACTGCGAAGATACTTCTCTTTTATTATCACTAGCTACTGGAGCTTCAGGGTCGTGCTCGGCCTCGCCACGCCCGTTGGTTTGGTGGGAGACTGTCTGGATGTTCGTGATGGTTCCCCGGATGTCCGCCCGGGTGGTCGGAAGCCGAGAGGCATTGGGTTCCGTATCCGGCTCACTGGTAGTAGTGCTGCCCGAACCTGCTGGAGCACAACCAAAACAGGCGCAGATCATCAGGCTCGTCAAACACCCCAAGAGTAGATTCGGTCTTCGGATAGGTCGATCCTCTCTTGCTCCTTACAAAGAAGTCTATCCGTTTCGAAGCGGCTACGGAAACGTAGCGAAACCTATGGAACAGTAGCTTGCCCTCGCGACCCACACAACGCCATCGCCAAAAACGGACAGAGAGCCACATCTAAAATTAGCTGTAGGAACTCTCTACGCCTGTATGACAGACTTCGTCAGAGACGTAGTGAAAAGGGGGTATGTAAGCTTGCCTTACGATCCTTGAAACACGTTTTATCTGCAAAAATTCTCCTAAATTGAAACGTGGCGGTTCTTCGAGAGTGGCCCAACATGCACCGGTCAACAAAGAGAGACAGCGGATTGGGTGATACTTTCTGCTCGGTACTCTCGAAACTCTTTCTTAGCAATTTCGGGGTTTGTCTCTGCGAGATCGTTCAAAGGAGCTAGTTCAAGGCAGATGAAGTCTATCCTCGATCATGCCGCTGTCAGCATCTTACGATGTAGCTCCTCGCCGCATCCGGGGCAATTGTTAATGCTCTCCCCGTAAGTCTCGCCGTCTTTGTCATCGTCGAAGAACACCCAAAGGTGCTTATCTTTATCTGGTTGCCACCAGACTTCTGCCCAAATCCTGTTCCTCTTCTTGCAATTGCAATAGAAAACGGCCACGGATTCCCATGCCTCTCTTGACGAGATCAACCAGAAGTAACGGCTAATAGTAGTATGTCACATTTGCAACATAATTCCATGCACCAAAGTCTGTAGGGTGTTTTCGTACTTTAGACGATCTGTCTCGTGTCTCTGAGAGACAGAAGTAGTGACGGTCCCTATTATCCAGAATCGCGGAGGGCGGTGTCAGTAGCGGATCGTGGATCAGGGAATCCTACCTGGTGATGAGAAGCCTATAAATTTTCCAACTCCTTCTCGAAGAACTCATAGGCTTCAGGACATCGTTTGCCTGTTGACAATCCGGTTTGGCGTGGAGGTACGAAAAAGGCCCGCTTTACCGGGCCTTGTACTGGAGTGACCCCACCGGGGTTCGAACCCGGGTTTTCGCCGTGAGAGGGCGATGTCCTAGGCCACTAGACGATGGGGCCGTCGAGCGGAGAGAGTTTAAACGATGCTCCGGGCTTCGTCAAAGGGGATCGGACGGGTTCTAAACCGGCAGCTTTCGCATCTTCTCGACAGCCTTCTCGGCGCGTAGTAGGCAGCGCTCCCGGCCGAGTAGCAGCATGGTCTCGAAGAGGCCGGCGCTCACGGTTCGGCCGGTTACGGCGTAGCGTAGGGGGTGTATGAGGTGTCGCGCGCCTTTCTCTTTCTCGGCGGCGAGACCGCGCACGCACTCTTCGATGGCTTCCTCGGTCCACTCCGGCAGGGCTTTCAGGCGTTCGACCAGTTCGGGGAAGTTCTCGCGCACGAACTCTTTACCGAACTGCTTCTCGAACTCGGCGGGGTCGTAGTCGAGTTCGTCGCCGTAGAAGTAGCCGACGGAGTCGGGGATCTCGGTGGTGAGGGCGATGCGTTCCTTGAGGAGCGACATGATCCCGGTGAGGCGCGGCATGTCGCGTTGTAGCTCTTCTTCGCTCGCCACGCCGGACTCGGCGAGCATGGGGGCGGCGACCATCGCCAGCTCTTCCGGGCTCTGGCGGCGGAGGTAGACGGCGTTTATGGAGCGGAGCTTGGTCTCGTCGAAGACGGCCGGGTTGCCGCTGACCTTCTCGATGCGGAAGCGTTCGGCCAGTTCTTGTGGGGTGAAGATTTCCTCGTCCGCCGCGTAGCCCGCGCCGAGCAGCGCCAGGTAGTTGAAGAGGGCCTCCGGCAAATATCCCTGTGCCGCGAAGTCCTCGACGCTTGCCGCGCCGTGGCGCTTGGACAGCTTCTTCTTGTCCGGGCCGAGAACCTGCGGGACGTGGGCGAAGGCCGGGAGCGGGTAGCCGAGGGCGGTGTAGATCAAGACCTGCCGGGGCGTGTTGGAGAGGTGGTCGTCACCCCGGATGACGTGGCTCATCTCCATTAGGGCGTCGTCCACCGCCGCCGCGAAGTTGTAGGTCGGGGTGTCGGTGGACTTCATGAGCACGAAGTCCTCGATGTTGGCGTTCTCGAACGTGACGGGGCCGCGGATGAGGTCTTCGACGACCGTCAGGCCCTCACGCGGGGTCTTGAAGCGGACGGTGTAGGGTTCGCCGGCTTCTATCTTGCGCTTCGCCTCTTCGGGGTCCATGTCGCGGTACTCGCCGCCGGTGTAGATGGGGGGGCGCTTCTCCGCCCGCGCCTTCTCGCGCAGCTCGGCAAGCTCCTCGGCGGTGGCGAAGTCGTAGTAGGCGTCGCCGGAGTCGAGGAGCTTCTTCGCCGCCTCGCGGTAGAGGTCGAAGCGTTCGGTCTGGCGGTAGGGGGGGTAGGGGCCGCCGATCTCGGGACCCTCGTCCCAGTCCAGGCCGATCCAGCGAAGGGAGCGTTTTAGCTGCTCGACCGACTCCTCCGTCGAGCGTTCGAGGTCCGTGTCCTCTATCCGCAGCACGAACGTGCCGCCGTTTTTTCGCGCAAAGAGCCAGTTGAAGAGGGCCGTCCTGACGCCGCCGACGTGCAGGAAGCCCGTGGGGCTCGGCGCGTACCTTACTCGTATCTGAGAGTTATCCATAAGCTAAACCTAGCACACGGCCACCCGGCAGGAAAGCCGCGAGACCGTGGTCCCCGGATGATGCGCGCGTGAGGCGCCGCCGTTGCGGGGGTGGTGGCGACCCGGAGGCTATACTGATTCTCCTTTTATGAAGCTCTCCGAAAGGCGGCACGTTCATGGCCGACATAACCGTTGTCCCCGCTGGACCGCGCGAGTTCGAGGTTGTAGTCGGCGGCTCCGGGACGGAGCACCGTGTCACGGTCCCGGAAGACCTGATCGAAAGGCTTGGTCTGCCCGGAGACGACCTCGAAAGGGTGGTACGGGAGTCGTTCGAGTTCCTGCTGGAGCGCGAGCCCGCCTCCTCCATCATGCGGGAGTTCTCGCTAGACGTGATCCCACGCTACTTCCCCGAGTACGAGGAGGAACTGCCGAAGCGGCTCTAGCCGGAGCTTCTAGCGGGCCGCCTCCAGGCACTGCACGCCGTCGGGACCGACAGTCGCAGCGTGCTCTGTGCCGGGTTCCACGTCCAGCCGGTCCCCGGGCGCGAGGTCAAAGTCTCCATCTTTCGTGTGGAACATGATGCTGCCGGAGACGCAGTAGAGCACCTTGTGGTAGCCGTGCGAGTGCCAGCCGTACTCGTAGTTGGGCGCGTTGCCCCACTGGTGGGGGTCGAGGCCCTCCTCCTCGAACTTCGACACGATCTCCTCCCGGTTCACCGCTTCTTCCGCCTTCTCCATCCGTGCGGACATTCCCGCCGCCTCCTTTTCCGCTCGTGCCCCTCAGAGTATGCCATCCTCGCCAGCAGCCGGTACTTCTTCTGGGATCAGCGCGAGGGCGTGAAAGGTTTATTTGCGGATTTTTGGCCCCGGCGGTATTTATCCGGTTTGTTGGACGTATTTATCTGGTAACGGACAGACATCGTTCTGGAGGTACGCCCATGAGCACGCTGCCGAGGCCGCTGGAGCCCGTAGACATCAAGGTTACGCACTGGATGGCCCGCCACGGGGTAACTATCTTGCGGGTGGCGCTGGGCGTGGTGTTCTTCTGGTTCGGGGTCTTGAAGTTCTTTCCGGGGCTCAGTCCGGCGGAGGGGTTGGCGGTGAAGACTATCGAGGTCCTGACTTTCGGGCTGGTCCCCGGCAACGTCAGCCTCATATTACTGGCGACGCTGGAGTGCGTGATCGGGCTCGGCCTCATCTCCGGGAAATTTATGCGCCTGATCCTGCTGCTGCTCGCCTTCCAGATGGTCGGAGCCGCATCCCCGCTGTTTATATTTCCCGGAGAGGCATTTCTCCGCATCCCCTACGCGCCGACGCTGGAGGGACAGTACATCATCAAGAACATCGTGCTCATCAGCGCGGGGCTCGTTATCGGTGCGACCGTTCGCGGGGGCGGGCTCATCGCGCATCCCGAGGCGGCGGAGAGGGGAAGGGAAGCGGAGGAGCGGGAGAAGCAGAGGCACGGCTAGAGAGTTACGGAGCAGGTGTTGGACGAAGCTCTTTGACGCAGGGTTTCCGACGAGGGGAGCCTGATACGTAGGGGACGGGCTTTGGCGCCGCTACTGTACAATGCGAGCGATGCGAGCCCGGAGATCAAACCATATTCGCTAGGGGCAGGCTGCTGCGGGCCGTAGCGGTGGTCGCTCTCTGCGCGCTCGGGGTTGCCGGATGTGGCGGCGAGACGAGTACGGGTGAAGACAGCACCAAAGAGACGAGTGCCGGCGAGACGAGGGCCAAGGAGGCCGGTTCGGGAAATCTCGAAGGACTGAGGACGCTTGACGGACCGGGAGATCTCGACGCGGACAATGCCTTCTTGTTCGCGAACCGGGGTCCGACCGAACTGTGGGACGGGCTCGGGGTGCGCCGCTTCGAAGTATCCACCGACAACGAAGAGGCCC
>CALMWA010000411.1 GCA_937873125.1 uncultured Actinomycetes bacterium
GCGTTCTCCGACGTGATCATCATCGTACGCAGACTCATTCGAGAAGGCTGGATGCGCTACCGTTGGGAAAGCCGACCGACCCGCCGACCTTGACCTATCCGCGCAGCCTCTTATCTACAGTATCCCTGAAACTCTCGGGGAGGCTCACCGGCGCAATCGGAGGTGGTTTGAGATTCGGCGGTTCCCTCTAGCCTAGTATAATTATCCGGTGATGTTACGAACGGTTGGAGAAAGCGGGCACACCACAGGATCCACGGGTACATCGCTACGCGTGTCTCTGCGCGTTCTGCTGGTCGAGGACTCCGAGAATGATGCCATACTGCTCTTGCGGAAGCTCAGGCAGGGCGGATACGAGCCGGTCCACAAGCGGGTGGACACCCCGGAGGAACTGGAGCTGGCGCTGGACGGAGCCCAGGAGCGGGGCGAGCCCTGGGAGCTGGTCATCTCCGACTACTTCATGCCGCGCTTTCGGGCGCCGGACGCTCTGGCGCTGCTGAGGAGGCTTGGCTACGACACGCCCTTCATCGTCGTCTCCGGCAAAGTTGGAGAAGACCTGGCGGTCGAGGTGATGCAGGCCGGGGCTCAGGACTACATCACCAAGGAGAACATGGCCCGGCTGAAAGTCGCCGTGGAGCGGGGGCTGCGCGAGGCGGAGGCGCGGCGGGAGCGCGAGCGGGCCGAGCAAGCACTAAGGCAGAGCGAGAGCAGCCTCTCCGCCGCGCAGCGGATCGCGCACCTGGGGAACTGGGAATACGATATAGGCCGGGACGAGGCGTACTGGTCCGACGAGCTCTACCGCATCTTCGGCTTCGCCCCGCAGGGGTTCGTCCCTACGTACAAGAGCTTCTTGAACCTCATACACCCCGACGACGAGAAACTGCTACGAGGGGAGGTACGAGCGGCTCTGTACGGGAGACGCGGGAGAATCCCATCCAACATCGACTACCGTATAGTCCGGCCGAATGGTGAGATCCGCTTCGTGAGCACCCGTTACGAGGTGATGCGCGACGCGTCGGAGCGCCCGGTACGGCTGATCGGGACCATCCACGACGTCACCGAGCGCAAGCAGGCCGAAGAGACCCTGCGAGAGAGCGAGGAGCGCTACCGGGCGGTGGTCGAGCAGGCCGCCGACGGCATCTTGCTGATAGACGTGGATAGCAAGCGCATACTCGAGGCAAACGCCGTGTATCAGGATCTCCTCGGTTATGCTCCGGAGGAGATCCTGGACCTCACGCTCTACGACCTTGTTCCGTATTCTCGGGAGAGTATGGACTGTTACGTGGAGCGCGTGCGCATAGAGAAAAGCTACGTCAGCGGAGAGCGTCGCCACCGCCGCAAGGACGGTTCGCTGGTAGACGTAGAAGTCAGCGCGAACACGATCTCCTACTCCAGCAAAGAGGCCCTGTGCGTCGTCGTGCGGGACATAACCGAACGCAAACGATCCGCGGAGACCCTGCGCGAAACGCGGGAAGCCGAGCGTCAGCGGATGGCCCGCGACCTCCACGACGGCGCTCTCCAGGACCTTACCTACGCCCTCGCGGAAGCGCAGATCCTGCAGGTGCTCTCCGAAGACCCGAAGCTGGACGAGAGGCTGAAACAGCAGCTTGAGGCCTTGAGGCGGGCGGCGGGCGGTCTGCGCAGCGCCGTCTACAACCTTCGCCTGGAGGACGAGCAAAACCGGCCGTTTCGCACGCTGCTCGAAACACTGGTAGAGCAGAACCGGAATATGGTTCCAGACTGGAACATACACCTGGAGGTGGCCGACGAAGTGCCACAGGTGTCGCTCAAGGAAACCGGTACGGAGCTATTGCGCGTCGTTCAGGAGGGCCTGAGCAATGCGCGACGCCACTCGGAGGCCCGCAACGTTCGGGTAACCGTGTGGGTCGAAAGCAACGAACTGGTTGCTGAGGTCTCGGACGACGGCCGCGGGTTCGGTCCGGATAGCGGATCCGGTATAGGGCTCAAGAGCATGAAGGAGAGGACCGCGGCGTTGGGCGGGGAGGTTGCTGTAGAGAGCGAGCCGGGAGAAGGAACGCGAGTACGTATCCGGACCCCGATGCCGCGGTAGACTGCGGAGGCGGTAGCGCGTAGTAGACCTGATAGCTTATCTCTGCGAAACCGTTGATAACGCAGTGATACCAATCCCGAGCGTGGGCCAGTAGCAAAGTTCTATGGGCTGCGTGATGTTCGCTTCTCCGGTCCTCACTACGAGTCTCCTGCTCGCTGGGCCGAGCGTACCATGTCCTCGCCGGAGCGTTCTTCCACGTCCTTGCGCTCGTCCATCTTCACTATCGTGTACACACGTCCGATCCCGAGTTCGAACACAGCCTCCTGCGCCCTACCAAGCGCCGCATAGAATTCCTGCACGCTCTCGGCCTCGACCGTCGTACCCAACGCGGAGAGACTGCACTTCAGTCCGGAAGCTTCGAGTTCTCTAACGGCGGCGGCCAAGTACCGGCTAACGCTCGGAGTCTCCGTCCCGATCGGGATAATGCCAACCTCGGCTACTACCACGATGTCCTCCTTTCTCAAGAACTCATACGATCATCGCGGTTTATGGAGAGGTCAGGAACGATGGCGTGGCGGGGCTTACGGGAGGCTTAGGGAGGGCGGTGCGAGGGTACGCGCAAAAGAAAATCGTCGTAGATTTACGGACGGTGAGAAGGTACGCTATATATAGGCGGCCACGGTGGAAGGGAGGTCTACATGGTAAGTAGACAAGAGTATGTGGACATAAAACAGCGAATTCTTACTATCATTGAGGAGTCTAGCTCTCCGATAGACCCATCTCTCCTACTGACGCGCCTCCGTGAGGAGGAAGGCGTGTCCCGGGAATTGGGTAGCGCTATTATATGGGAGATGATCCGAGCCGGCGACATAGACAGGTCTAGTGACTGGCGCGTGTCACGAGGGACACACTCCGAGCAAGAAGTCGGAATGCTCCTTTAACGGGTAGTGACTTCGCTTGCGGAGGAGCGTAGGAAGCGCCGCCATAACGAGCCCGATACATCAGATAACCGGCACACATTTCAGAGAGACAGAGATCGCGTACTGTACTCTGCCGCTTGGCGATGTCTCGGACATGTAACCCAAGTCGTTTCTCCTACCGAGGGTATCGTCTTTCATAATCGTCTTACGCACACCCTCGAAGTTGCTCAGATCGGGCGGCGGATAGCAGAGAGGCTCCTCGATGCTGAAGGCGAGGACAAGGCTAATCTCTTGGGCGGCCTTCATCCTGATGTGGTCGAAACCGCTGCGCTGGCTCATGATCTAGGACATCCGCCTTACGGCCACGCTATAGAGACTGAGCTAAACAGATTGGTTTCGGACTACACCGAAGACGGCTATGAGGGCAACGCTCAATCCTTCCGTATAGTGACCAAACTGGCCGTGCGTCGCGTAGCGTTTGAAGGACTCAACCTCACTCGCGCATCGTTAAACGCGATCCTCAAGTACCCATGGCTCCGGGCTATAGAGCGTGACGATCATCGGCACAAGGATAACGATGTAGACGGAAGGAAGAAATGGGGAGTCTACGATACCGAATTTGACGATTACGAATGGGCACGTAGGGTGTTACCCACATCCCAAGAAAAGAGGTGTTTGGAGGCCGAAATAATGGACTGGGCCGACGACGTTGCTTATGCCATTCATGATGTCGAGGACTTCTACAGGGCAGGTCGCATTCCCTTGGAGCGATTTGGAGAAGTAGGGGCAGAGGTAGAGTACTTTGCCGAGTATGTCGAGCAGAAGTTAGGCGAGGAACTGAATCTCGATCGGACACAGATTCAGGATATCTTGGTTGGCCTTTTTGGTTTCGGTCAGGCTGCAAGGCCCTTCGTCGGCGCACGGGCGCAGCGGTCCGCTCTGAAGCTTTCCTCTTCTGATCTGATCGCCGACTGCGTAAAGAAGGTTTCGCTTGCCCAGCGTGTAGACGAAGAACAACTGTTGGTGGTTCCCCCGGACTTGAGGAAACAAGTGGAGGTGCTGAAGCAGTTAACGTGGTTCTACGTGATAGACGACCGCACCATAAAAACACAGCAGCACGGTCAGCGTAGGGTAGTTCGTGATCTATTCGGTGCTTATTTCGACGCGACCGGTTCGTCGAACCGTGATCTACGGGGCATACTGCCACAGGGCAATCTTGAAGATCTGGAAGACCACGAGCGACGCGAGGGTCCACTCAACGAAGAAGAGCGAGCACGGATGGTAGCCGATATAATCTCATCAATGACAGAGCGTCAGCTGCTACTAACACACAGAAAGCTTACGGGCATCGAATTAGACTCGATAACCGATCTGATCTAGCTCCATTAAACGAGACATCCGCACGTAGTGGCTGCCTATGCCAAATCCAACTTCGCCACCGGCTCCTCACCGGAACCAGCTATCGTCGCGGAGGAGGTTGGTCCACCGGCCCGCGAAGGGTTCCCACATCATCGTGTAGTGGTTGGCGCCTTCTAGCAGGGTCTCCGAGCGGAGATCCAGAGCTTCCGCCATCGCGGCGCGGGTCTCTTCGGGGATGAGGGGGTCGCTGTCGGGGAAGAAGCCGGCCGTGGGCCGGACGAGGGCGACGGGACACGTGATGACGCTCATCTGTCCGGCCGTGAGTGCGCGCTCGGAGAGCCAGGAAGAATCTTCTTTTGCGGCGGCCGAGGAGCATTTGGGCTGGTAGCCGCCCTCCACTTTGCCGAGGTCGTAGGCGTAGTAGTCGGCGAGGTCCGGCGGCAAATCGTCCATCGTGAGGTTCTGGCCGGGGAACCAGAAGTCGAGATACGCATTCGGGCTCTCGAAGACCATGTCGAGGCGGCGGAACGCGCGGGCCAAGCCCTCCTGAACGGCGGCGGCTTCCTGTTTCTGCTCCTCGGTCATGTCGTCAGGCGAGACCTCGACGCGCGGCCAGCCGCCGTCGAGCAGGACGAGGGACCGGACGCGCTCGGGGTACGTCAGGGCGGTCTGGAGGGCGACGAAGCCGCCCATGGAGTGTCCGGCTATGTCGGCTCGTTCGAGGCCGAGGTGGTCGAGGACGCGGATGACGTCCGATGCGTGGGATTCGAGGCCGTAGCCGGAGTCGGGCTTGTCCGAGTCGCCCCGGCCCCGCAGGTCCACGGCTACGAGTGCTTGTTCTCCGTCGAGTAGGCGCGCAGCGGTGGTGAAGGCACGGTGCTGGGCGGTGATGCCGTGCAGGCAGATCACGGGCTCCGAACCACTCCCGGAGTGCCAAATCGCCAGCTCCACCTCGCCGGGTACACGGTCGGCGGTCCACAGTTCGTTTGTCATGCCGGCAGTATACGCGAGACCGGGTTCGTGACTGCGGCGGATGGTACATTACCGGCATGGATAACTCCGGGATGAGCTACTACGAGAACGTGCTGGACGCCGTTGGTAACACGCCCCTGATCCGTATGGGTCGTATCGAGCGTGATGAGGGCATCGAAGCGACCCTGCTCGCGAAGGTCGAGTACATGAACCCCGGCGGCTCGGTGAAGGACCGGCCCGCCATCAAGATGCTCGAAGTCGCCGAGGCACAGGGGCTCCTGAAGCCCGGCGGCACGGTCGTCGAGCCGACGAGCGGCAACACCGGCGCGGGCCTCGCGCTCGCGGCGACCGTCAAGGGTTACAAGTGCATCTGCGTGATGCCGGAGAAGGCCAGCAAGGAGAAGCAGGACCTCCTGAAGGCGATGGGCGCGGAGGTGATCGTAACCCCGAGCCTGCCACCGGAGGACCCGGAGAGCTACTACTCCGTCGCCGAGCGTCTCGCCAACGAGATCCCCGGCGGCTTCAAACCCGGCCAGTATGAGAACCCGGCCAACCCACTCGCCCACTACGAGACCACGGGACCGGAGCTCTGGAAACAGACCGCCGGACGCATCACCCACTTCGTCGCCGGCATGGGCTCCTGCGGTACCATCACCGGCACGGGACGATACCTGAAGGAAGTCAACCCCGAAGTGCGGGTCGTCGGCGTGGACCCGGAGGGTTCCATCTTCTCCGACCCGGAGAACATCCACAAGTACGCCGTCGAGGGCGTGGGAGAGGACTTCTATCCCGGCAACCACGACGGTTCCGTGGTGGACGCCGTGGTCCAGGTAGACGACCGCGAGTCGTTCCTGATGACCCGCCGCCTGATGGCCGAAGAGGGACTCTTCGTCGGGGGCTCCTGCGGTATGGCGGCGGTGGGCGCGGTGCGGGCCGCGAAGGGCCTGCCGGAGAGCGCCGTCGTCGTCGTGCTGCTGCCCGACACCGGCCGCAACTACGTCTCAAAAGTCTTCGACGACGAGTGGGTGCTCGCCAACTCCGACGCCACGCCGGAGGACTTGAAGAAGCCGTATCGAATCTTCGGGGAGGAATGACATGAAGTTTTCCACGCGCGCCATACACGTCGGCCAGGGCCCCGACCCGGCGACCGGCGCCACAATCGTCCCGATCTACCAGACATCCACCTACACCCAACAAGGTCCCGGCCAGCACAAGGGCTACGAGTACAGCCGAACCGGCAATCCGACCCGCACCGCTTTAGAGGAGTGCGTCGCTGCCCTCGAAGGCGCTGAACACGGCCTCGCCTTCGCCTCCGGGCTCGCCGCCACGACCGCCGTGATGAGCCTGCTAACCCCCGGAGATCATATCGTCGCCGGGGACGACCTCTACGGGGGCTCCTACCGCCTCTTCGATAAGGTACTCCAAAAGTCGGGCGGTCTCGACTTTACCTTCGTCGACACGACCGACCCGGCATCGGTCGAGAGGGCGCTCAGGCCGGAGACCAGGATGCTCTGGATCGAGACTCCCACCAACCCCATGCTCACCCTCTCGGACATTCAGGCGCTCTCCGACATGGCGCATGAGCGCGGGGCGATAGTCGCCGTGGACAACACCTTCGCCTCGCCGTACTTCCAGCAGCCGCTGGCGCTCGGCGCGGACATCGTGGTCCACTCGACGACGAAGTACATGGGCGGGCACTCGGACGTGGTCGGCGGCGCGGCGGTTACCTCAGACCCGGACCTGCACGAGCGGATGGCCTTCTACCAGAACGCCGCGGGTGGAGTGCCGGGGCCGTTCGACTCCTGGCTAGTGCTCCGGGGACTGAAGACCCTCGCCGTCCGCATGCGCCAGCACGAACAGAACACCCTGGCCGTCGCCGAATTCCTCGAAGGTCACCCGCAAATCGCCACCGTCAATTACCCCGGCCTCCCGAGCCACCCGCAACACGATCTGGCGAAGAAGCAGATGAGCGGCTTCTCCGGGATGGTCTCCTT
>CALMWA010000412.1 GCA_937873125.1 uncultured Actinomycetes bacterium
AAGCTGCTCCAGATCCGTCACGGAGAGCGGCTTGACCCGAACGCGGTGGTTAACCTCCGACTCGACCAGCCCTTCGCGCTCTAATAACCGGAGCGCCTCGCGCAAGGGAATCCGACTGACGCCGAGCCGCTCCGCTAGGCGCACCTGCGACAGCGCTGTCTCGGCAGGGAGCTCGCCCGAGACGATGGCCTCGCGCACCCGCTCGTGCACCCGGGCAACATTCCGTCTACCACCGAGTTGAGTTTCCGACCCACCCTCGCTATCGCACTGTAACAGACCCTTCTCGCTCAAAGCACTACCCCCGTCCGCCATCTCGCCCTACATCTTCATCTCATCCGTCATATACCACATAAGTGTACACACTATTCTATATGCGAATGAGCAATTTTCGTGCATAACGAGCCAAACGAGTAAAAAAATCGAAAATAGCTTGACGCTTTACTAAAAAGTGTATACACTTTAGTGAGGTGAGATAGGGAAGGACAATGAAAGGAGGACGACACATGTCGGAGCGAAACGAGGCGGTGATCCGCCCCAAACTTCACCACGTCAACCTGAAGACGACGCGCCTGCAGGAGATGATCGACTGGTACGGTGAGGTGGTCGGTTCGCAGGTGACCTTTCAGTTCCCGGGAGGGGCCTGGCTTACTAACGACGAGGCGAACCACAGGATCGCGCTGCTGCACTCGCCACGGCTCACGGACGACCCAGAGAAGCTCGCGCACGCGGGCATCCACCACACGGCCTTCGAGTACGACTCGGTGGATGATCTCCTGGTGACCTACGAGCGGCTCAAGGAGCGGGGGATTGAGCCCCACATGTCGCTCAACCACGGCATGACGACCTCCATCTACTACGTCGATCCCGACGGCAACAGCGTCGAGTTGCAGTCGGACAACTTCGGGGACTGGAGAAAATCGAAGGAGTTCATGGAGGCCTCCCCGGAGTTCGCCGATGACCCCATTGGCAAGTCCTTCGACCCGCAGAAGATGCTCGACGCGCGCAAGGCGGGCGCCTCCGAGGAGGAAGTCCACCGGCGCGCCTACTCCGGCGAGTGGGAAGTCGAGTACGACCTGCGCATGCCGCTGTAAGCCAGAAAGACACGAAACAAGGCGGCATCGGGTTGCCGAGGGGAAAGGAGAAAGGATGGAGCAACAACTGACGCCGGGAGCTTGGGACCTGAGGTACGAGCGGAAAGCGGTGGCGCTGCTTGGGATAGGGTTCGGGCTCGTGGGGCTGGACCGCTGGATCATCGCGCCGCTGTTCCCGGTGATGATAGAGGACCTGGGCCTCACCTATCAGGATCTTGGGACGATCACCGCCTTTCTCGCCATTACCTGGGGGCTATTGGCCATTATCACTGGCAGCCTCTCCGACAGGATCGGGCGCCGGAAGGTGATCATCCCCGCCGTGATCGGCTTCTCCATGCTCGCCGGCTTAACCGGCCTCGCCGGTGGCCTCGGAAGCCTGCTGGCCATTCGGGCGATAATGGGCGTCTTCGAGGGTGCCTTCACCCCGAGCGCCAACGTCGCCACCCTGGAGGCTTCCAGGCCTTCGAGGCGCGGTTTGAACATGGGCATCCAGCAATCCGGCTTCGCCCTCCTCGGTCTCGGTTTCGGCCCGATAATCGCCACGCAACTCCTCGGCGTGCTGCCCTCGTGGCGCTGGGTGTTTGTCGTGGTGGCGCTGCCGGGCCTTCTCGTCGCGTATCTGCTCTGGAGGGTCCTGCGTGATCCCGCGCACATCCAATCCGTCGCGTTCGCGGACGTGCCCGCGCAAGAGGCGGAGCCACGGCGTTGGCGGGAGATCTTCTCCTACCGCAACGTCCTCTTGGGCACGGTGGTGCTATTCGGCGCCTTCTCTTGCATCTTCGTGATCAGCGCCCTGGTCCCGACCTATCTCACCGACTACATCCGCCTCTCCATCACGCAGATGGGCTTCGTGACCTCGGCCATCGGGTTCGGCGGTACCGTGGGCTTCATACTGGTACCGGCGATCTCGGACCGCCTGGGCCGCAAGGTCGCCGTGGGCGGGGCCTTCGTGATCGCTGGGCTGGCCCTCGTGGCGTTCTCGTTCACAGGTTCTAGCCCGATTCTTCTGTTCGCGCTGCTCTTCATCATAGCCGGATGCAGCTTCGGGGCCATTACCACGGTGGCTACGCTAGTCGTACCGGAAGCCGTACCCGCAACCCTCCTCGCATCCGCGGCGGGTATACCCATCGGCCTGGGCGAAATCTTCGGTGGGGGTATCGCCCCGATTATCGGGGGCTTCGTAGCCCAGAACTACGGTATTCAGAATACCCTCTACGTGGCCCTGTTCGGCCTCGTGGTGGGCTTCGCGATCACCTTCTTACTGAAGGAGACCGCCCCCTCTAAGATCGGCGAACCGCAGGTCCATCCGGCTGCCAGACCACCAGTGGACGTGCCCTAACGTAGGAAGGAAACCGCCCCGGGCGCGGAAGCTCCGGGGCGGCTCCGGCGGACGTGTGGCACGTCGAGTACGGCCGGCTTGTACCGCTGTAGACCAGAAAGGACGTTACTATCGTGCATGACAACAACGAGTTCGATGTGGCCGTCGTCGGGTATGGCCCTACGGGAGAAATGGCCTCAATCCTGCTAGGGCAGATGGGCTACCGCGTCGCAGCTTTCGAGCGGTGGCCGGCCGTCTACCCCCTTCCTCGCGCTGTGCATTACGACGATGAGATCGCCCGCGTCTTCCAATTGGCCGGAGTCTCCGACGAGGTGCGGGAGATCACACAGCCCGTGCCCGACTTCTACGAGTGGCGCAACAAGGACGGTGAAGTCCTGCTGCGCATCGACTGGTCGCAGCAAGGTCTCTCCGGCTGGCCGGTGGCGAACTTCTTCTCCCAGCCAGAATTACAGAAGGTGCTGGGCGAGAAGGCGCAGTCTCTGCCGACCGTCGAGGTTAACTGGGGCTGGGAGGCACAGGAGATCTCGCACCACGACGACCACGTCGAGCTGACGGTCCGCAAAGGACACCCCGGCCCGGCGGGCCAGTGGATACCCGAGGAAGAGACGAGGACCGTCCGGACGCGCTACCTCATCGGCGCCGACGGCGCGAACAGCTTCGTGCGCCGGCACATGGGAGCGCCGGTGACCGACCTGGGGTTCAACTTCGACTGGCTCATCCTGGACGTTATCCCGCACGAGGAGCGGGAATGGAGCCCGATGAACTGGCAGCTCTGTGACCCGGAGCGGCCGACAACCATCGTCTCCGGCGGGCCCGGCAGGCGGCGTTGGGAGTTCATGCGGCTGCCCGGAGAGACCATCGAAGATCTCAACACCACCGAGACCGCCTGGCGGCTGCTCGAGCCGTGGGGAAGAAATCCGGAAAACACCACGTTAGAGAGGCACGTCGTCTACAGGTTCCAGGCCCGTTGGGGGGAGTCCTGGCGGCAGGGGAGGCTGTTGCTCGCCGGCGACGCCGCCCACCTCATGCCTCCGTTCGCCGGACAGGGCATGTGCTCGGGCCTCAGGGACGCCGTGAACCTCGCCTGGAAGCTGGACCTCGTCCTCTCCGGGAAGGCTTCCGATACGATCCTGAACACCTACGAATCCGAGCGTCTAGTCAACGTCCGTCATTTCATCGACTTCTCCGTCGAGTTGGGCAGCCTCCAGTGCGTCACTGATCCGCAAGAGGCCGCCGAGCGGGACGAGCGCATGATCGCCTCGCGAGAAGACCCGTCCGTGGCGCCCCCCATCCCCAACCCGCCGCACAGGCTCGGGCCGGGCCTCCTGCATGAGGGTGATCCGCTGGTGGGCGCGCTCTCCGTCCAGGGACGGGTGCGTTTCGGTGAGAGGACCGGCCTCTTCGACGCCGTTGTGGGGAGAGGGTGGACGGTGCTCAGCCCGGTGGCCGACCCGCGAGACGTGCTCGAAGAAGAGGAGTTGGCGTTCCTCGATGGCATCGGGGGACGCCTGGTACGGGTGGCACCGGAAGGGGCGTCCGGCGACGGGACGGTGGTCGACCTGGAGGAAAAGTACATCGACTGGTTTGAGGGGGCCGGCGTTGAGGCGATAGTCGTCCGTCCAGACTTCTACGTCTACGGCACCGCCCGCACGATGGAGGAACTACCGCGGCTCGTCTCCTCGTTGCAGGCAGCTCTCGGACGCCCGGACGAACATCCATCGCCCGCCGAGGCGGGAGTGTCGAGGAGGCAACCGCCGTTGTACGACGCCACGCCGGAGCCGCCGCGTCCTCAGGATTCGGATCCTGCAGGACTCTCGTGATAGCAAGAGAGTGAGGGGACCGGGAGCGTCGTGGCGACAACCAACATTACGGAAAGGATGAGCTTATGAGATGGGCGCGGTTCGAGCACGAAGGCAGCGTGAAGCTGGGTAAGGTCGAGGACGGGCGGATCCAGCCCGTCGCGGCCCAGAGCATGCAGGAGGTTATTAGAGGCGAGGGAACGGAAGCGGCAGAAGATCCCGTGGCGGTCGAGGAGGTGCGTACCCTGTCTCCCCTGCGCCCCGACAAGATAGTCGCTGTGGGCCAGAACTATATGGACCACATCCGCGAGCAGGGCAATGAGCCTCCCGGTATTCCGGTACTGTTCCCCAAGTTCCCCACCAATGTAATAGGACCGGAAGAGGAGATCCGCTGGCCCAAGAACCTCACCCAACAGGTCGACTACGAGGCCGAGCTCGCCGTGATAATCGGCGAAGGGGGACGCTGCCTGAGAGAGGAAGACGCCCTCGAAGCGGTTTTCGGCTACACTGCGGCCAACGACGTCACCGCCCGCGACCTGCAGTTCGCCGAGGGCGGGCAGTGGACCCGTGGCAAGGCCATAGACACCTTCCTGCCCCTGGGACCGACAGTGGTGAGCCGAGAGGAGATATTGGACCCGCAGGCTCTGCCGATAGTGTGCCGGGTGAACGGTGAGACCCTGCAGGACTCTAACACCAAAGAGATGGTCTTCACCGTGGCCGAGCTCGTGGCTTTCGTTTCTCAGTCCGTCATGCTGGAGCCGGGAGACGTGATCCTCACGGGCACACCCCACGGGGTCGGCGTCTTCCGGGACCCGCAGGTCTTCCTTCAACCTGGAGACAAGGTCGAGGTTGAAGTGGGAGACTTTGGGGTGCTCTCCAACCCGGTCGGGAAGTATTTGTAAACGTAAAAGACGGACGAAATACGAAGCGGTACCCGCCTCGATCACCACGAGGAGCTACGCAAGACGGTGTCTAGAATCGCCGCGGGCGAAGGCATTCCATCGAGGGCGCCTTCAAGATCCCAGCGGTGAATGTTGGTGAGAGCTATGGTCTCCCTTGTGCGGGAGACCATAGCTCTCGTCGACACCTACTAGGGAGATAAAAACACAAGGACTTCACCAGTCCACCCACGTCCTCAATGTTCTCATCTACCACTAGAGCGATTTGGATCTACCGTATAAATCCCCGGTGCAACGTTTATCAGCTCAAGACCTCACGGACGACCCGCCTCCTCCGTGATGCCCTCATCTCCGATACAGCGGAGACCGTACTCCTGAACTCCGGACCACTAGACGTGGCACGTTTCGGGTTCGATTGTCTATACTCGGTGGGTACCACCATCCGAGATCGACCTAGTAGGAGAGAGCATGCAGAGCACCGACACTCGTCACAAGAGCCGCACCATTCTCGATGGTCGGGACCGCGCGCCGGCCCGCTCCTACCTCAAGGGGATGGGGTTCTCCGAGGAGGATTTAAACAAGCCCATAGTCGGGGTGGCGCACTCCTGGATCGAGACGATGCCCTGCAACTTCAACCACCGCCACCTGGCCGAGAAGGTCAAGGAGGGCATCCGCGAGGCGGGCGGCACGCCGATGGAGCTGAACACCATCTCCATCTCGGACGGCATCACGATGGGCACCCAGGGCATGAAGACCTCGCTGGTCTCGCGCGAGGTGATCGCCGACTCCATCGAACTGGTCGGGCGCGGGCACATGTTCGACGCCGTGGTGAGCATCGTCGGCTGCGACAAGACCATCCCTGCCGCGGCCATGGCCCACGTCCGGCTTGGCGTGCCGGGCGTGATCGTGTATTCCGGCTCCATCAAGCCGGGCCGGCTCAACGGGCGCGACGTGGTAATCGGGGACGTCTTCGAGGGCGTGGGTGCTAACGCGGCCGGAAGGATGAGCGACGCGGAGCTGAAGGAGCTGGAGGAGGCCGCCTGCCCCGGCGCCGGGGCCTGCGGCGGCCAGTACACGGCGAACACGATGGCGATGATCCTGGAGTTCCTCGGCCTATCTCCGATGGGCTCCGCGGGCCCACCGGCACTGGACGGCCGCAAGGACGAGACGTGCGTCGCGGCCGGGCGTCTCGTCATGCAGCTCCTGGAGAACAGACTGACCCCGGATCGCATCCTCACCCGCGAGTCGTTCGACAACGCCATCGCGGCCGGGGCGGCGACGGGCGGCTCCACGAACCT
>CALMWA010000413.1 GCA_937873125.1 uncultured Actinomycetes bacterium
TGATGGCGCAGCATCGCGTCCAGCTCGTCGGTGATGTTGAAGGCGTACATGACCTTCTTGCCGGTCCTATCTGCCACCTCGTTAATGACCTCCATCACCGCCTCCACCCGCTGCTCCAGCGGTGAGTGCGGCGGGTTGGCCATGAGTTCGTCGTCTTTGATGAAGTCGATCCCGGCCTCGGCGAGGTCGCGCACGAGCTCGGCAGTTTGTTCCGGACTTAAACCCACGCTCGGCTTGACGATCGTGCCGATAATGGGTCCGTCGTAGACGTTGACGAGCTCTCGGGTGCCTTCGATACCGAACTGCGGGCCGGGATGGTCGTCGCCGAAGGCGGTCGGCAGCTCGATATCCAGGAGCCGCAGCCCCGATAGTTCCCTCAGCTCCGAAAGGTTGCCCAACACCGTGGACAGTAGCGTGGGGAGGTTCGTGCCCACGTTCTCCAGGGACCAGGAGACCGTTACCTCGGCCCGGTGGTAGCGCGCGGGACGTTCCAGATCGCCGGTAGGGAATACGCCCGACAAACTCGGGGTCTCGACAGTTTCGAGGTCCTCGATCCGCTCTACCCGGGCGCGGAATCTCTCCTGCAACTCCTTTGTCTCTCCGGGGACCTGCGTAAAGGTGCCGGATGACTGCTCGCCGGCCAGGACCTCGGCCACGTCCGCGGTGTTGTTAGGGGTCTCGATCAGGTACGTCGCTAGAACGCGGTCCGTGGGCACGGCCCTCCCTCCGTCCGGCTCCCGTCTCTCGCGGCGACCATGGCCTAACCCGCGGTGCGGGCGGAGCCCGTATCGTAGATGGAGGAGATAGCTTCGCGCAGGGGCTCGCCCTCGCGCAGCCCCGCCGCTTTCGCGGTCTCGTTGAGGTGCGAGATTATGCCGTTCTCCCAGTGGTCCCGGGCGTCCCCGATCTTCGCCGACTCGTTGCTCACGGTGCCGGCCGCGACGCTCCGTTCCTCCAGCATCTCCAGGGCGGCGATTCCGGCGTTCTCTTTGCCGACGCCGGCGTCGTTAAAGAAGACCACCCCGAGCGGATACTCGCAGGCGAAGCCGCCGGAACTCACACCCCCGTGCGAGGCGGAGACCACGATCTGGCCCACGTCTCCCTCCTCCACGTGCGTGATGGAGTCCATGATTATCACCTGGCGTCCGTCGAACTCCGCTACCGTTTCCCTTGCCATAAAATGCCCCCGTTTCGTAGGCCTCGCACGCATCGATCATCGTTGCGCGGTCGGGTTAGGATCTCGCCTGCACTTTGTCTTTGTCGAGATCGATCATCACCTTGATCTGGTCCTGCCCCTCGTCTATCCGGCGGAAGACGTCCGGGGCCTCGTCCAGGCCAACACGCTCCGTTATAAAAGGCTTGAGGTCGATCTCCCCCCGGTTGACCAGATCCGCGACGTCCCCGAAGTCGCTGGAAGTATATGTGAGACAACCCTGGGCCGTTATCTCGCGGGTGACCAGCAGGTTGGCATCCATCGGGATCTCCCCCGGATACAATGCTATGGCCACCACGATCCCTCGGGGCTTGCACAGGCGGACAGCCTCGGTAAAGCTGCCTTGCGATCCGGAGGTGATCACCACGGTGTCGAATCCTTCTTCACCCGTCAGGGCCATACCTTCTTCCACGGTGTCCTTTTCGCCGGCATTCACGGGCGTGCAGGGCCCCAGAGAGGATATGAAATCCAGGTTGTAGTTCTTGACGTCGGTGACCATCAGCTCGGAGACCTCCGCCCACTGGCACAGACGCGCCACCAAACTACCGATAGTGCCGACCCCAAGCACCGCCACCCGGCTCTCCGCCCCGATCTTACCTGTGCGAAACGCCCGGTAGGCCACGGCGAGCGGCTCCAGCATCGCCCCTTCCTCGTAACTTACCGAGTCCTCCAGTTTGTGGACCACCATCTCGGGCGCGGCGATTCGCTCGCTGAAGGTGCCGGCCCAGCCCACTCCGGGCACCCGTTTGTTCCTGCACAGGTTCACCAGCCCCCGCGCGCAGAACTCGCACTCTCCGCAGTATATGTGAGGCTCGATGGCGACCCGATCCCCAACCTTTATCCCCTCCACGGCGCCGCCGACCTCTATCACCGTGCCGGCAACCTCGTGGCCCAGCACCACGGGCGGCCTGCGAAAAGGATGGTGGCCGCGGTAGGTGTGGACATCCGACCCGCACACCCCGCTGGCCCGCACGTCGATCAGGACGTCGTGTTCCCCGTACGTGGGCTCTTCCACGTCTTCGACGACGAGGTGTTTCGCCGCTTCAAGAACGGCTGCTTTCAAGAGAAAATCCTCCTCCCGGTCGGTCGTATGATCTCTACCTTCCTGATTGCCGGGAACCACGCCCTAAGTGGTGGGCGCGGTTCCCAGCCGGTCACGGCGCGCCAGGCGCGCGGGGTGACTTTTTAGCGTGACGTTCGGCGGTTCAACCGGCGTCGCGGACGCTGTGGGTCCGGGTAACTTCGTCGACGCCCACGCCCGAAAGGATGATCTCGGCGCACTTCTCGCCGATCATAATGCACGGCGCGTTGGTGTTTCCCGACGTGATCGCCGGCATGATCGAGGCGTCCGCGACGCGCAGCCCCTCCACGCCGTACACGCGCAGGTCCGGGTCCACGACGGCCATATGGTCTATGCCCATCTTGCAGGTGCCGCTCGGGTGGTAGATGGTGCTCGCCGCCTGGCGGACGAACTCGCGCAGTTCGGCGTCGGTCTTCCGCTCCGGTCCGGGCAATACCTCCTGTTTCCTCCACTCCTTGAGGGCGTTGGCCTCGCCTATCTCGCGCGACATCTGGATACCCCTGACGTGCGCCGCCACGTCGGCATCTTCTATGAGGTAGTTGGGGTTGATTAGCGGGGCGTCATCGGGATCGGCCGAGCGCAGCGTGAGTTCGCCGCGGCTAAGCACGCGGTTCGGGCCCGGCGTTACCGTGTAACCGTTGCCTTCCTCCGGCGCCGTGAAGCCCTCGGGGGCGAATGGTATGTGGATGAACTGGATCTGCATGCCGGGGCACAGCCCGACCCCACGCTCATCGTCGGGCCAGAACAACGTGGTCTCCGAGTGGTTGGCCCACGTGGCCTTCGGCACCTCTTTGGCCGACTCGTAGACGACGCCAACGAGCAGGTGGTCCATCAAGTTCTGCCCGACACCCGGAATATCCACCTTGACATCTATGCCCACCTGCCGCAGGTGATCCGCCGGGCCGATGCCCGAGAGCATCAACAGCCGGGGCGAGTCTATGGCGCCGGCGGAGACGATAACTTCTTCTCTTGCTTCGGCGCGTTCGAGCCCACCGTTTCGTCCGTTGCCCCGCGAGTACTCGACCCCCGTGCAACGTCCGTTCTCGATGAGCAACTGTCGCGCCTGAGCGTGGGTGGTTATCGTGAGGTTCGAAGGCGCGTTCCTGAGATACATAAAGGTGCCGGAGCGCGTGTTGTCCTTGTTGATGGTCACGCTGTTGTAGCCGGCGCCCTGCATCTTGGCCCCGTTGAAGTCGTCGGTGTACGGGTAACCGACCTCCAGCGCCGCTTCCAGCATCGCCACGGAGACCGGGTTGGAGTTATCTTCACGGAAGCGGCGGACGGAGATAGGCCCGCCGGCGCCGTGGTAATCGTTGGCCCCGTACTCGTAGTCTTCCAGCCTGCGGTACGCGGGCAGCACGTTGGCGTAGTCCCAGCCGTAGTTGCCCCAGTAGGCCCAGTTGTCGTAGTCGCTGCTGTGGCCGCGCACGTACACCAGCGCGTTTATGGCGCTGGTGCCGCCCAACACCTTGCCGCGCGGCACGACGCCGACACGCCCGGCGGCGTGCTCCTGTGGCGTGGTCACGTACTGCCAGTCGAACTCGGTGCCCTGCAAGGTGTACGGCCAGGCTCCCGGGTCCGCGATGTCCGGGTAGTCCTGATCCGAACCGCCCGCCTCCAGCAACAACACCTGCGTCTCCGGGTTCTCGGCGAGCCGGGCCGCTACCACGGCGCCAGCGGAACCGGCGCCGATCACGATATAGTCATACTGAGCCACGGTTACTTACTCCTCCTTCTTGCTCATCTGTTCCGAAATCAATCGATGCTCAACTTGCCTCTTTGCTAGCCTTGCCGCCCTGTGATCCTCCTCTCGTCTGCGGGGCTGCTCGTGTCCTTGAGCGCGGGCTCCGCTATAACCCTCTTAAAGCTAGTCCCTGGTCGTCCTGGCGGACGTGGGGTCGCCGCCCGGCGTCGGGGAGCCCAGTTCTTCAGCTTCAGTTCCGGCAGCCAGCGGGTCAATGGGACGGCCGGCGAGGAAACTGCCGAGCAGGAACTTCCATACGGCGCCGCCCGCGATTGCCCCGATTATCGGCCCCACGGTCCAGACCCACCATATGGATCCTGGTCCGGTGAAGGAGACCCCGTTCCAGCCCAGGAACGTGATCGCGATGCGCGGCCCGAGGTCGCGCGCCGGGGTGATGCCGGCCATGGTGAGCGGGGCTTCCACCGCGACTATGAACGCGACCACGAGCCCGAGAATGAGGGCGAAGACGGGCAGGCTCGGCGCGAAGGAGTTGTGCTCGTCCGTCACCGCGAACACGACGAGGGCGAGTACCATGGTGGCGAAGGCCTCGGCGAGCAGCGCGCCGCCCGTAGTGACGGTACCCGGAGGCCACTCAAGGGCACCGGCTATAGCCGGGTTCGGCGCAAAGCAGGAGAAGATCATCGCAGTGATCTCGCTTCCGGGCTCGCCCCGGACGATGTTGTTGGCGCTCTCGAAGGCCCTGATCGGCCCCTGATACAGTAGGTAGAGGACCGTCGCCCCGACGACCCCTCCCGAGATCTGTGCGGCGATGTACACCGGCACCTCCCGCCACGGGAACTTCCCGTACACTGCTAGCGCAATCGTGATGGCCGGGTTGATCTGGGCCCCGCTGACCGCGCCAACTACCATGATGATGACCATGATCGCCAGCCCGAAGGTTATGCTTAAGTCGAACAATCCGAAGAGCGTCGCTGATCCGGTCGTGATCCCGGTCGCAACCACCATCAACCCGATCGAAGCAAACAGAAACAAACCAATAAACTCGGCCACCGCCCGTTTCCAAAGAGGAATTGCCACCCTAGAACCTCCCTAATATCCCTGACGCTGCTGACTGCCTACTCCACCGCCCACCAGGGCAAACACCTATCCGGCGGACGAACCCCGCCACGTCAAACCACCCTCCCAAACCAACGATGGGTAAACATCTAGGCATCGACCACGCTCTCCTCCTCTCGCTTTTCTTCCCCTATACCAGATATGTACGTACATTATGGTGTGCCGACGAGGATAATGTACGTACATATCCCAGTCAATAGCATTTGCCGATAAATTTGCCGACGGTCTAGAAAAAGGAGATCAGCCCAGCGGTGCATAAGATAGATATACAACTAAAGATGTAAGGCCTATGGAGGGAGTGGGATGATATATTTTGTTCACTTAGAACAACAACCCGTGCTATGCAGCGAAAGACTCTGATCCTAGACAAAGGCGGGGGTGAGAAAGACTGAGTAAGACTAGGCGGCGAGGGCGCGAACAGCCTGCTTATCGGCGACTTTCGGTAGCGCTCCGCTCAGACATAGAGGAAGGACGGTTCAGGGAAGGCGAACGCTTACCGACAGAGGCAGAGTTGGGTGAGCAATACGGCGTTAGTCGGCACACGGTGAGACATGCGTTCCAGGACCTGGTCGCCGATGGCCTGGTCGATCGAATCCCCGGGCGTGGCACCTTCGTGAACGAGATTTCCAAGCGTGGGAAGTACCTGCGCTCGATCGACACACTCGAGGAGATGTTGACGTGGGTCGGTACGGAGATGCGTGTGTTGAACTCGATAGAGATCGTCGAAGACGCTGAAGCGGCCTCCCGTCTAGCCCTGCCGTCCCCGAAGGTAGCAAGCCTCGCGATTGTGAGACTTTATGAAGGAACACCGCTCTTCGTGAGCTACATCTCTCTTCCGCCAGATATCGGGAGGCGTCTGCGGGAGTCCGGCTTGCCATCTGATGGCCCCGGAACCGTTATCGGTAGCGTGGAACGTCTCTTTTCGCTCCCCGTCGCCGGAGCCAGCCTCGATATCACGGCCGTCTCCACCCCCTCTAGAGTCTCAGAGGTGATGGGCTACGAGCCCGGAGAGGCCGTTCTGAGAGTCGAGCGCCTCTTCTATAGCAATGACGGCACCCCCCTGGAGTACGCCAACTCGTACTACAACCCGAAACAGAATTCCTACCGTATAGAGTTGCGCCGCTGGTCACCGATTTAACTCAGGACCCTGGATCCAGCGTGTAACACGCAACTCACACGCACAATCTGCTTCCCTTTCGCACGTAGGTCTTGAATAGCTCGTTTCAAGTCCTTATAGATGATGGCATTGACAGACGCGATTTGTACGTACATGATTGATCCGGTTGATGTCGGAGGGCTGTTGCGGTCATATCCGCAACGCGACGTTCTCCGCTCAAAGTAAGAGAGGTCGAAAGATGTACGGTAGGAGGTGCGGCGGAAACGTTCCAATGAGCATTTAGACGTTCACTGGGATTCCTTGTGTTGAACGATCACCACAACCGACGCCCACTGGTTAGCGTCTCCAACCAAAAACGCTGCGCTTCAGTCAAGGCGCCTCACGGAGCCAGTTTGGGAAGCCCGCAGTTAACCCGGTTCTCTCCAGCGAGGAGTACGGGGGTCCTCGTTGAGCATGATATGAGCTTTCTACCCTTTTAGGAGGTCTTCTGATGACGGTAAATGTTAACCGGATAAAGCAAGCGTGGTCTTCATCTCGTCCGGCATTCGGGTTCTGGTCCACTATTCCGGACTCTTTCGGAATCGAGTTGATCGCTGGTTTGGACCTCGACTACGTCTGCGTAGACCAGCAGCACGGAGTCGTTGATTATGCCTCCATGGTTTCTATGGTCCGGACGATCAAGTTCGCTGGCGCCGCCCCCATCGTGCGCGTGCCGTACAACGAGCCCTGGCTATTAATGAGGGCGCTGGACGCTGGAGCGTTAGGCGTGATCGTTCCCATGGTCAACAATGCCGACGAGACTGCACGGGCTGTGGCAGCGTGCCGCTTTCCGCCCGAGGGTGCTCGTTCTTACGGCCCGATCCGGGCCTCCAGCGTCATTGGCTCGAAGGACCCGGAAGCTCTGGCTAACGAGGTCTTGTGCATAGTCCAGATCGAGACTCTGGAAGGTCTCGGGAACGTGGAAGAGATCGCCGCCACTCCGGGACTCGATGGCATCTACATAGGCCCTGCGGACCTTGCCCTGGGTCTGGGACTTCCGCTCGACCTTTCGGATGGGAAGCCCGAACACGACGAGGCCGTAGAGCGTATACGAGAGGCTTGCCGGAAAAACAACATCGCGGTGGGCCTGCACGGCACCTCGGGAGAGTCGGCCAGGGAGTACGCGGAGCAGGGGTTTTCCATGGTGAATGTGGGAGTAGACTACCTTTTGTTTCCCGCTGCAGTTCGTCAAGAGGTACACGCGGCTCGAAGCCAGCGGGTTTGACGTTCGAGTCCCGATGAAGCTCTGGCATCCCAGTACTCCCGTAGATGCCAAGAATGGCAGTTTGTCCCGCTGGTAGAGAGGACCGCCGCGCACTTCGGGATTCGGGAAGTCTCGGCAGACAAAGCCTACCTCTCTCACAAAAACCTTAGCGCGGTCGAGGCGCTTGGCGGGATGCCGTTCATCCCGTTCAAGTCCAATACCCTAGAGTCGACCAAAGCCGGGACGTGGGCGTGGATGTACCACCTGTTCATGTACCGGAGAGAGAAATATATAGAGCACTACCACAAGCGAAGCAACATCGAAACCACCTACTCGATGATAGAAGGCAAGTTTGGGAGCGCCTTACGCTCCAAGAGCAGCACCGGCCAGATAAATGAGGCTCTGTGCAAAGTGCTAGCGCACAACATCTGTGTCTTGATCCAAGCGATGCACGCCTTGAACATCCACCCGATTTTTAGTGCAGCTACCCAGCCTGCACCAAAAATGGCCCGTTAGAGCGACTTTAGGTGCAAAGCCCCAAAATGGCCCTTTAGAGCGACTTATGGTGCAAAGCCTAAGAGTGTCTTTTGCACTCGTTTATTGCCTGCGAAGATCCGCGAATGTACCATTGGTGCCGGAGCCAGGTACTGAGGGGGGCCGTTGACCTTCTCCGAGACTGTTAGACGTGGGTATTGAGGGTGGGAAGGCCGTCGAGTTCACATCGCCCTTTTAGACGTAGCCGTCTCTCCGGTCATTCCTCCGGCCGGGGTTCCAGCAAACATCCGCCCAATTCCAGACGGCCGTCCGTCGCGTCCCGCCGTCTTCAGCAAATCTACCGCAAGCGCCGAACGATAGCGGTGCTTATGCTGCTGGGAGTCGTCGCAGGCTCTTTGCTGGGCGTCTTTCTCCTCATCCGCGCAGGTGTTGAAACAGAACAGGAGCCTGCCGAGAAACCCCGGCCCCGGATAGAGCGTCCGCCGCCGTCAGAGATATCCTACCCCGGCATCTATCCCGCCAGATATGAGATAGATGCCGTCTACAAGGAAGAACCACGTTCTATCTCTGGCACTCAGATCGTCCGGTATGTGAACGCCGAGGACAGGCCGATGCGCTCGCTGCACTTTCGCCTCTGGACCAACGAGTCTGTCTTTACAGACCTGGGCGGCGGCACGACCGTCTCCTCCGTGACGGTGGATGGGGAGAGAGCCCGCTCCTCCCTAGACGGCACCGATTTCGAGGTCTTCCTACCTAAACCCCTGACCGAGAACGCGACGGCGAAGATCGTGCTGGACTTCGAGACTGACATCCCCGAGATCGCCGCCCCCTTCGGCCACCATTCGGGCGTGTCTTCGATGGGAGTCTGGCACCCGGTCTTGGCCGTCTACGACGAGGATGGCTGGAACCTGGCCCCGACGACGGAGTTCGGCGAGCCGTACTTTGCGGAGACCGCTGACTATAAAGTCCGTCTGACCCTCCCTAAGAGCCTCACCGCGGTCGCCACGGGCGTCGAGCGCAACCGTGCGGAGGGCCGGAGCACACGAACCCTCACCTACGAAGCCGAATCCGTGCGGGATTTCGCTCTGGCAATCGGGGAGAAATTCGAGCGCGTTTCGAGGAAGGTCGGAGGGACCACGGTCAACGTCTACCACCGCCCAGAGTCCGCTTTCCGAGCTGAGAGAGCCCTGGATCTCGCCTCTCGTAGCCTCGCTTATTTCTCCGAGACTTTCGGCGCCTACCCGTACCCGGAGTTCGATCTGGTAGACGCCCCGCTCGTCGCCGGGACCGAGTACTCCACCCTGACCTTCGCTAACCTGCAGAACACCGAAGACTACGTCTTCGACACCGTCGTCCCGCACGAGGTAGCCCACCAGTGGTGGTACGTTCAGGTCGGCAGCGACCAGTTCGAGGAACCCTGGCTCGACGAATCCCTAGCCACGTACTCCGAGTGGCTCTCCGCCGGCGACGCCGCAAGCCGCTTCCCGGACCCGGTCCCGCCCACGACTCCCCTGAACACGTCCGTGGCGGATTTCCCGGACAGCTACACCTACCAAAACGTCGCCTACCTCCGCGGAGCCCAACTCTATAGAGATCTCGCATACAAAATCGGGGAAGAAAGGTTACTTCGAGGACTTCGGGCTTACGTGGAGAAGTATCGTTACCGGACAGCCAAGACAGAGGATTTGGTCTCAACCACCTCAAAGAGCGCCGGCGAAGATCTCACGCCCTTCTTCGAATCTTACGATGTCGCTCCCCTGAAGAACGACTAATCTCAACGACGCGCACGAGGCAAAGAAAAAGACGAAGGAGTGCAGGCTCTCCCTCGTCTTGGAGAAGACCGCTCCTAAAGGAACGGTCTCCAAAATTTAGCTGGGTATTACCTGCGCCGCAGAACCGCGAACGTCAGAATGCCCGAACCCAAAAGCAGAGCGGCCGCGGGCAGAAGAATCGCCGGACCACCGCTCGACGGAAGGTCATCGTCGGTGCCCATGCCCGAGCTCGTCGTCTCCTCCATGCCCATGGAAGTGTCTTCCATCATCTGAGTGTCTTCAGACACCACGGTGGTCTGCTCCTCCACCATGGTCGTTTCCTGGGCCATAGCCGCTGGCGCGAGCATAAGCAGCGCCAGAAGAGCGGCCGTAGCCAAAATAACTATCCTCTTCATAGAGTTCCTCCTTCTGTCTACTCAATCATTCGTTCCACGCGGCCTGCATATCTTCTCCGTTGAGAATTACCCGTAGTGTACATACTCGAAACGCAAAAGTCTCTAATATCTTAACAATTTTTAATAAATTTAATATTTCAGAAGTATCGGCTTCTGTTAGTCGTAAGCGGGGGCAGTAGGATTCGAACCTACGGGCGTTTTACCGCCTCTGGTTTTCAAGACCAGCGCATTCGTCCGCTCTGCCATGCCCCCGGATCGACGCTAACGCAAAGTTTATCCGGTCTTCGTACCATCCACACTCGAAGATGGGCATCCATCGCCTCGGAAGTACAAAAAGCACCCCTCACCTCGTATCCTTCCGGCTTTGGCGTGATCTCCAACCTCAGCATCCGATAGACCTTGTTACGCTCCTCCCCCGTGAGCGCGTCCAGGCCCTCGGGCACGCTGGCGGCCATGTACCCTAGCAGGGCGTCCCGATCCGCTTCCAGCTCCTCCTCGCGCTCTTTACGGGCGTCCAGGACCTCAAGTTCAGCCTCCGCGATCCTGCGAGTATCCTCTAGCTCCCTGAGCCTCTCGCCAAGCTCATCGAGGGTCATGAGGCCTGCGGCCTGCTGGTCCTGATAGGCGGCTCTCAGGCGGACACACTCGGATATCTGGCCCGCCCACACCTTCACCTCCTGCTCGGGATCTCGGCTGCCGCCGACCCCGCCGGCGCGTTCCTGTTCTATGAGCCTATCCATACCGGCCTCTATCCTCTCCGGGTCCTTCAGTAGCCCTGATACAAAGCTCCAGATCTCCGCCTCCGCCGGCTCCGCCCGGATACACCCCTGTGTACAACCGTAAGCCTTCCTGGCTGCGCCGCGGCGCCTGCAGACGTAGTAGTGATACAAGGCGCCCCTCTTGTCCTTGGTGCTGCGGGTCCCGATCTTCGAGCCACATGAGCAGCGCATGAGCCCCCTGAGCTCCCACTCCCGTGTTAGATGCTTCCTGGCGTGTCCCTTACTCGCCTCGAACGCGGCTCGGGCCTGGTCCACCAGTTCGCGCGGCAAGTGACCTTCGAGCTCGATGGGTATGGCGATCCACTCCTCGCGCGGCCGCCACTGGAAGGTCCTCGACTTGCGGTAGCGCCGCCCGCCGTTGCCATCCGGCTCCGAGACGGTGCGTGTGGTCGTCTTCTGGCGGTTGTACCACTGGATTCCGTACACTTTATTCGGGTCGAGTGCGGCCGCGACCTCCGGCGAGACCAGCTCGGCTACCTCCTCGGAGCTGTGCGGCTTGTAAGCGTCGTTCTCGACGAGCTTCTTTATCATCTGCAGGTCCCACAGCGGCTTGCCCGTAGGAGAGAGAACCCCCTCGTGATACAGCCGGCTCTGTATGGCAAGCAGGCCGAAGCCCTCTGCGGCCAGGCGGAATATCTGCCAGATCACCGGCAGCTCGGGCTCGTGGATCACCAGGCGCTTACCCGAAGCATCCACACGAAAGCCGTAAGGAGGCCTCGAACACACGCCCGCCTCTTTTGCCTTTCTGAGCATCCCCCGCCGGCTCCTCTGCGCGAACTTGGCCCGCTCGTACTTTCCGAGCTGGTCGAGGATGCCGTCCGTGAGCTCACCCTCCGGGCTATCGTCTCCCCGATCATTGAGCGCCCGGATCTTCGTCCCGTGCTCCTCGAACTCCTTGCGAAGCAGGTAGTGATAGGCCGGCTCACGCGCGATGCGGTCCCGGTCCTGTGCCAGCACCACGGACACGCCGCCGGCGGCTACCAGGTCCCTCACCCGGTCCATGCCGGGCCTCTCCAGGGATGCACCACTCTGGCCGGGATCTATGATCTCTTCGAGCACCTGATAGCCCTCCCGCTGTGCGTACTCCCTCAGAGCTTCTATCTGCTGTGCGAGGGAGTAGCCGCTTCTGGCCTGCTCATCCGTGGACACGCGGGCGTAGAGGATAGCGTACAGGATGCCCGTCTTTAGACCGGCGAAGCTACCGTTCGTTGGGGGCATGGTTACTCTCCTACGATTTCAGCAGGCGTAACACTGAGAGCCCCGGCGAGTTTGCGGAGCGTCGATGGACGCGGCTCGGCTTCGTTGCGCTCTATTCGCGCGACGGCAGCCGGCGTGAGCCCTGCCTTAGTCGCAAGTTCCTCTTGGGTGAGCGCGTTTAGAGTTCGCAGCCTTTTCAGGTTATCGCCTACGTAAACCACGGCCTGCATCCTAGCAACCTCCCAGCTCGCATAC
>CALMWA010000414.1 GCA_937873125.1 uncultured Actinomycetes bacterium
CGAATGATCGAGGATTCCGTGCCCGCTTTCCGAATTGGAGGCATCGCGTCCCTATCCGCGCAGCCTCTAAGGTTCGGATTTAACTACCGAGGGGTGAGAGAGGCCGCTTGCTCCATCGTGGAGTAGGGTGGTTGTTCGTAGATGAAGGCTTACGCGGACTTTTTGAGCGCCGGGTAGAGGCTGCCCCGCCCGCGGCGGTGGACGAGTCGGAGGCTGAGATGCACCGGCGACGGAGGCGCAGCCTCGGCACTCAGAATTGCCTCCATCAACTCGAACAGGGCATCGGCTCTCAGCTCGAAACAATCGTGGAGACGCTCTCGGAACTCGTGCAGTGGGAAGAGATCGTCGGGTCTTGGACTCAAGGCCGCCATTCGCGAGCCTACCTATGTCTGCGTATTGGTGACGGACGCAGAAGCACCTGTGTCTTTGGGGTGCGGCCTTACGCAAGCTGTAAGCGCCGCCGCAACCGCGAACGAGAAGAAGGCTGTGGCCGCGCTCGTCGCTCCCGCAAGGGCTCCGGCTATAGGAGAACCGGCTACCTGCCCTATCGCGATCAGGAGAAATCCGGCTCCAAGCCCGGCGGATGGTATCTCTTGAAAGACGCTGACCGACCACACCAGGACCACGCCGGTGAGCATGATGTAGGTCGAACCGAAGAGTGCTGCGCTGACGTAAGCCAGAGGAAGCACGCCGGAGGCGACAGCGAGCAGCGCCATCGAGGCGGCCATCGAAAAGAGCCCGCCGCGCAAGACGGCTGTAAGCCCGAAGCGCCTGACCAGATCACCCGCGGCGCCACCAGCGAGCCCGGAGATCCCGATGACCATCCAGAAGAGGGTAGACTCCGTCTGGCCCAGATCCCCCGCCTGTACCACGAGATCGCGCGAAAAAGTCCAGTACACGGCGCTGGCGAAGCCCAGGCCGAAGGCAGCCACGAAGAGCGGCCGGGAGCGCGGGCGCACGCGAGCGCCCACCAAGTGAGAGAAGGACAGGCGCGTTCTCCTCGGACCATTGACTGCCTCGGCCTCATCCTCGTCCGTTTCATCGTTTTCGCGCTCATCTCTGTCTGCCACGGCCTTGCGAGGCATGACGACCGCGTTCCATACCAGAACGGCGAATCCCACGAGCGCGAATGCGGCCCACGCTAGCCTCCACTGCCCGGTTAAGAGCAGAGCCGCCGGGCCAGAGAACGCGACCCCCACGCCGGTGCCGCAGTTGATGAGAGTGTTGGCCCTGTCCTGTAGGCTGTTGCGGATCGAACGCGCGACGGCCTCCCCCATTGGCGGGGAGGCAAGACCTGTGCTGCTGCCGGCCACCAGTACGCCCAGTGCCAGTATCCACGCCGCGGGAGCGCTCGCCACAACGCACATGCCCACGACGGCCACCGCGCTCGCGGCAACCGCCATCCAGCGCGGTCCACTATTCGATGTATAGATCAGCGAGAAGACGATCGCGACGCAGTAACCGAGATAGGACCCTGCCCCGATCACTCCCAGCAGGGATGGGGAAAGAGCGAAAGCCTCACGCATCTCCGGCAGAAAGAGACCGTAAGCGAATCGGGCGAGACCATAGGTCACGGCGATCAAAGCCAGCCCCGGCGCCACCAGCCAGGCAATCGTCTCTTCCTTCCCACCGGTAACCCGCCCCCCCGCACGAGGTTCAGAACCGCCCACTGGCATTCTACTCACCTCCCCGCTGGGCATGAGTCTCCCCGCGCGCCACCCGGCGCCCGCAACCTGCGCCGCGCTGAACCTGGGAAGTACAGTGTACTTTCTGACTGTTTTCTCCCACCGGCTCATGCCCGCGACCCACGGCGATGCCACAGTCCACCTCACGAACAAAGCCGGCGAACCACTCCATGACTCCAACGAGTTTCCTGAACACTTCGAGCACCTCCGCTACCTTCTCGGGCTACCGATGCCATCCGCCTTCACTAACTGTAACTACACAGACCTGTGTAGTTTGTGAACGGAGTATAAGTACACAGACCTGTATAATCAAGAGGGTTAGCGAAGAGAGTTTCGAGGGCTGGAATATGGAGCAGACGGAAAGGGAGGAAAAACGTTCGATGCGGAGGAGGCCGGGGGCGGAGCGGCTTCTGGAGGTGGCCGCGGATCTTTTTTATCGGGAAGGCATAAGGGCCGTTGGCGTGGATACCATCTCGCAGAGAGCGGGAGTCTCCAAGAGGACACTCTATAACCGCTTCGGAGGCAAAGATGAGCTAGTCGCCGAGTATCTCCGTCGCCGTGACGAGAGGTGGAGGGCATACCTGCAAGGGGTGACCGAAAGTGTGGTCGAGCCCAGGGAGAAACTCTTGGCGGTCTTCGGCGCATACGGGGAGTGGTTGGTGGGAGAAGATTTTCGTGGCTGCGCGTTTGCCAACGCTGCGGCCGAGATCCCCGACCACAACCACCCAGCTCGCATCGTTGCCCAGCGGCATAAGGAAGGAATCAAGGAGCATCTGGCCGGTCTGGCAAAGGATGCGGAATTCGACGAGCCCGAAAGCCTGGCGGAACGGTTGCTATTGTTGCTCGAAGGTGCCACCGCGACGGCGGCAATGCGCCGCCGCCGCGAGCCTCTTGATGTGGCGCGATCTATCGCACTGGAACTATTGGATGCTAGACGGCATTAGACTACTTCATCTCGGCCTCGTGCATCCAAACGGTTCTCGTTCTGCACCTGCAAACGGTTCGACTAACCTAATTGATTTGGAAGCTAAGAACCGTTCGTGATCCAGACGGTCTGGTAAGGCCCGAGCCGCACCGTATCGACCCCCCCGATAATTAGCGGTTGTCCCGAGATCCGGTCATGGAAGTCGTACACGCCTTGCGAACGCGGCAGGTCGCCGCTGAAGCGCTGGTCGTGCTCCGTGAAGTTGTGCACCGCTACCAGTGGACCGAGCGGATGGGGCCGGACGAACGCGAACACGCGGTTGTTATACGGGTCGAGGACGTGCGTCGGGGTGGCGGCGTGAAGATGGGGGGTGCGTTTGCGGGCCTCTATGAGCGCCCGAATGCCCCCGTAGATGCGCTCCTCGACGGCGCCGGGCTCGTTCCGGCGTTCCGCGCGCTTCCAGTCCATCGGAGGGCGGTGCATCCAGCGGTTGTCGTCTTTTCTGGACGGGTCCTGTAGATACGAGAAGTCGTTGAGAAGACCGATCTCGTCTCCCATGTATATGAGGGGCACTCCGCCGTAACCCAGGATGACCGCGTGGGCGAGCAAGATGCGCCGGACGCTCATCTCTACCAGGAGCGGGTCGCCGCTCTCCAGCGCCGCTTCGAGTCCCGCGAGGCTGGCTAGCGTGCCGCTGATGCGCCGGTCGCCAGTCTGGGGGTTTAGCTGGTAGACCTCACCGCGCGCCGGGCTGCCGGGGAACTCCCCCGAGTAGTAGTCCGAGAGAAACGCCCGGTGTGCCGGACCGTCCAGCCCGACCCGCGCGGCGTCCTCTTCGGTTATGGCCCAGCCGATGTCGTCGTGGCCGCGGACGTAAGTTCCCCAGGCGGTGTTGGCCGGCTTCTCGGGGAAGTCCATCAGCGTGCGGGTCATGAGGGACGTGTCGCGGCTGGCTAGGGAGGACCAGATCTGGACCATCAGGCTGTTGTGGTACGCGAGGTCTGACTCCTTACCGTAGCGGCTGTGCGTGCCGAGGTAGTGGATGAGGTTATCCGGGGAGACTATCGCCTCCGCTTTGTGGATGACCGCCGGCGCGGCGATGCGCGAGCACGCCCGCAGCGCCTGCAAGAGATCATGGACCTCCGGCTGGTTCTGGCAGTCGGTGCCGAGCCGCTTCCACATGAACGCCACCGCGTCGAGCCGGAAGACCTCGACCCCCACATTCGCCAAATACAGGAGTATGTCCGCCACTTCCAGAAAGACGCGCGGGTTCGACCAGTCGAGGTCCCACTGATAGTCGCCGAACGTGGTCCAGACCCAGCGCTGCATCGCTTCGTCCCACGTGAAGTTGCCTGGCGCAGTCTCCGGCAGCACCTCGGGCAGCGTGCGCTCGTACGCGTCCGGCGCGGTGCGATCCGGGAAGGTGTGAAACATCTTTACGTATTCTTCCTCGCCGGCGCGAGCCCGCGCGGCCCACTCGTGCTCGCGGGCGCAATGGTTGAGGACCAAGTCCAGGCAGACACTGATCCCCTCGGCGCGCAGGGCCGCGCAGACTTCGCCCAGATCGTCCATCGTGCCCAGCGCCGGGTCGACCATGCGGTAGTCCTCTACGGCGTAGCCACCGTCGTTCGGGCCGGGCCGGGGTTTGAGGAGCGGCATCAGGTGAACGTAGTTGACGCCCAGCTCCTTGAGATACGGAAGCTTCGGCTCTATGCCTCGCAGGTCGCCGGCGAAGCGGTCAGCGTAGAATACGTAACCGATGCGACGCTCGTCCTGGAACCAGCCCGGCGTGAGGCCGCGCTCCAGGTCCAGGAGCTTCAACTCCTCGGGACGTGCGCGGTAGCCCGTGGCGAGCCGTTCGACCAGGGAAGTAACGAACTTCTCGAAGTCCGCGCGGGTATTGTAGGGCTGTTCGAGACCGTCGAAGAGATCCTGCCAGTAACGCTCCAGGCGCAGCATGAACACGTCCACGTCGCGCGCGGGAAGATTAGAGAGCGCCGCGCGGGCCGTCGGCGCGATCTTCACGAAGAGGCTTCGGGCCTCGGGGGTCATGTTCAGCAGGTTCTGGATAGATTCCTTCTCTCAAAGCTGCGCTTGCCGTAGTGTCCGATGTTGTAGCAGAATGCGGCACCCGGCGTAAACTACCATCGTACAGAGAGGAAGCCGTGAGCTACAACTTGAGGTTGTTGATCTCCTGCCCCGACCGGAAGGGTCTTATCTCCGCGATCTCATCCTTCATCGCCATGCATGACGGAAATATCCTTTCCGCCGACCAGTACGTGAGCGAGGGGGACAAACAAGCTGGGGGAAACTTCTTCATGCGACTGGAGATCGAAGGCGACGGCTTCGGGCTGGGCCGCGACGAGTTCGACGGCGCGTTCGCCCCGCTGGCCCGCCGCCACAATATGGACTGGCGCGTCACACACACCGACGCTCCTAAGCGCATGGCGATACTTGTCTCACGCTACGATCACTGCCTCATAGACCTCCTCTGGCGCTGGGACGCCGGAGAGCTTGAGGCTGAGATACCACTCGTCGTCTCTAACCACCCGGACCTGGCGTCGCGCGCGGAGATCTACGGCATCCCCTTCCACCACCTGCCGGTCACTAGAGGCAGCAAGGCCGAGCAGGAGAGCGCGATGCTCGATCTACTCTCCGAGCATGAGATAGACGTCGTGGTCCTCGCCCGCTACATGCAGATTCTTACCCCGAAGTTCGTGCGATCCTACCCGGACCGCATCATTAACATCCACCACTCGTTCCTCCCGGCGTTTGTCGGCGCGGACCCCTACCGCCGGGCGCACGAGCGGGGCGTCAAGACCATCGGCGCGACCGCCCACTACGTCACCGAAGACCTGGACGCCGGTCCCATCATCCATCAGGACGTGGCCCACGTAACCCATCGCGATACCGTCGAAGACCTCGTCCGCCTCGGACGCGAAGTCGAGCGCCGCGTCCTCGCCCGCGCCGTCCGCTGGCACCTTGAGGACAGAATTCTCGTGGACGGCAACCGCACCGTCGTCTTCGAGTAGCGTAGCGAGCCTGGCGCGGCGAGCTGACACCCGCTAGGATAACGCCTTCGGTCCTCAGACCTGATAGAAAAGGAACGCACTTTGGATGCTGAATCCGACTTCGGACGCAGACGCGATAGGCGGCGCAGGGGGCGGCGCATAACGAGTTTTGTCATGCTCGCCGTACTGGTGAGCGTACTCGTGATCTCCATCCTGATACTCGTCCGCGGCTGCGGCCCCGAGAGCCTCGGCGAAGAAGACTCGAAGCCCGACACCGAACGCGCCGAACAGAATAAGGCCGCCACCGGCGCCGCGAACCGGAACGACGCCGAGCCCGGCAAGAAGGAAAAGAAAAAGGAGAAACCCGAGAAGCCCTTCGCCGCCATACCAGCGCCCGACGGCGCGAAGCCGCTCTCCGACAACCTCGAAGGCGGCGGGGGCGTGGACATGTTCGCACTCCAGGACCCCCAGGCCGGCGGCGCGGTCCAGGATCAGTACGAAGACACCGGGGCCGAGAAGACCACGAATAGCGAGCCGAAAGACTCCGAGGCCGAACGGCGCAGCGTGCCGGTGGGAGAGATGGTGCTTTCGGATAAGCAGGACGAGTCTGATGGGCCGCTCAAGGAGAACCGGCTCGTGGCGTACTACGGGCATCCGTCCACGGGACTCATGGGAATACTCGGTGAGTATCAGCCGGACGAATTGATGGATCGGCTAAAAGAGCAGACCGCCGAGTATTCCAGGCTCGACCCCGACCGTCCGGCCGTACCGGCCATAGAGTTGATCGCCTCTGTTGCCCAGCCCGTCCCCGGCTCGGACGGCCTCTACGTCACCCAGACCCCGAAGAAGGACGTCCAGACCTACGTGGACCTCACGAAGAAGAACGATGCCCTCCTGCTCCTCGACGTGCAGCTCGGCCGCGCGACGGTGATGCAGGAGGTGAAACTGCTGGAGCCCTACCTGAAGCTGCCCAACGTACACCTCGCCATAGACACCGAGTACTCCGTGGAGGACGGCGAGGTCCCCGGCCAGGACCTCGGGGAGGTGGACGGCCCCGAGATACAGGAGGCCGTCGAATACCTTGACGACCTCGTCGAGCGCGAGAACATCCCGGACAAGCTCCTTATGGTCCACCAGTTCGAGGACGGTATCGTCACCAACAAACAGGTGATAAAGCCGACGAAGAACGTACAGGTCGCCCTGCACGCCGACGGCTTCGGCGGCGCGGACGCGAAGGCTGTCAAGTACGAGCTGCTCGTACGCGACCAGCCCATCCAGTACGGCGGCTTCAAGGTCTTCTACAAACAGGACGAGCCCGTCCTCGAACCCCGCGACGTGCTGCGCCTCGATCCCGCGCCCGCCGTCGTCACCTACCAGTAGTCCGGGGGAACGAGCGTCCCGAGTAACCGTTAGGTGGGACTCTCCATCGCGAACGAGACCATCACGTTCTTGCGGTAGGCGGGCCGTTCGGCGAGGCGGTCGTGCCACACTTCCAGGCTCGGCATCGGGGGACGTTCTATCTCCATGTTCAGCCACCGGTAGACCGTCGGCCCGAGCGCGATGTCTCCGCCGGTCAGCGCGTCCCCGGCGACGTACTCGTGGTCTTCGAGTTGGGTGTTCAAGACGGTGAGTACATCCGCGGTGGCTCTGGCGGAGGCTTCTATCGCCGCCGGGTCCCGGTCTTCGGGCGGGGTGCGGACTAGGCCGAGGAGGGCTCCCCGGAAGGCGGGGAAGACCGTGCCGAGCTGGTAGTCCATCCACTTGTCCGAGAGGGCGCGCTCCGCCGGATCTTCCGGCCACAGACTGCCGTCTCCGTACTTCGCGCACAGGTAGCGGACGATGGTGTTCGACTCCCAGAGGTCGAGGCCGTCATCCGAGATGAGCGGGACTAGCCCGGCCGGGTTGCGGGACAGAAAGTTCGACTCCTTGTTCCCGCCGTACAGACCGCCCGCGTCGTAGCGCTCGAACGGTACGGCAAGCTCGTCCAGGCACCACAGCACCTTCTGCACGTTGACTGAATTAGCTCTGCCCCAAATTTCGATCACTCGCGACCCCTTTCCACGATGTTCTTGTGGAGAGTTTAACGAGGATCGGGGCGCGCGTTCTACCCTCGCCCGAACATCGGTTAAGATAGCGACGCGGATGCAGACACAGACCCACAGGAAGTTCTCGACGACGCCCGGCACGCGCGACGTGCTGCCGCCGGAATCGACGCGCCTCTTGGACGTGCAGCAGAGAGTTCGGGAGCGGTTCCGCGCGCACGGCTTTCGGGAGGTGGTCACGCCGGCGCTCGAATACTCGGAGGTCATAGAGGAGCCGAAGCTCAGGGACTCGGCGTTCAAGCTCTTCGACCAGGACAACCAGATGTTGATCCTGCGCCCCGAAATGACCACCCCGATAGCCCGCCTTATAGCCCAGCGCCTCGCCGACAGCCCGACGCCCCACAAACTCTCCTACAACCTACCCGTCTACCGCCGGGCGAGCGTGGGCCGAGGCCAGAGCGCCGAGTTCCACCAAGCCGGGGTCGAGGTCGTGGGCTCCACGAGTCCCGGCGAGGACGCCGGGGCGATAGCCCTCCTGGTGGACGTGCTGCGGAGCATGGGCCTGCGCGCGCCCGACGATTTCGCGGTCGTGCTGGGACAGACGGCTTTCTACGAGGGGTATCTGCGGGAAGTGGCGCCGGAACTGGAGCCCGAGATCGTCGCGGCGCTCGTCGCCAAGGACCTCGTGCGGGTTGACGCGCTGGCCGGCAACCTGGTGGACGGAGCAGCCACTGGAGCGCGCGAGATACCGCGACTCGTGGGCCCGGCGACAGACGGCGCCGTACTGGACGAGGCCGCCCGGTACGTGGAAGGCCCGGAAGCCGCGGTCGCGCTCCAGAATTTGCGCGAGATACTCGCCCACCTGGACGCGCACGGGTGCCTGGACGCCGTGATCCTGGATCTCGGTCTCATCGGGCGCCGTAACTACTACACCGGCGCGGTATACGA
>CALMWA010000415.1 GCA_937873125.1 uncultured Actinomycetes bacterium
ACCGGCATCCCGGCCCGCTCCTGCAACCCGATAGCCCAGTCGACCGCTCGGTCCTCGACGGCCTTGAAATCCGCAGCGGACATCCCACCGGCAGCGTAGCGCGTCTGCGCCTCAAGAAGTTCAGGTGGCCGCAGAAGACTTCCGACGACATCGGCGCGGGCGGTGATCACGGGCAGAACCTCCCAGGTAGGGTCAGTAGTGACGGTGGGACTCGACACATGTTGGCAGTATTTTAGATCGTCTGCCGGTCGAGACGCCCATCTCAGGCGTCCGGACCGATGCGTTCGTTACCCAATGCAACCAACGTTTAGCGCGCTTTTGACCCTCGCTTAACATATCCCGGTTCCGCGGGCGTTATCGTACAGTCCAGTGTTTGCAGAGGTACAGCGTTGCCCGCGACCGGGACATCGAATCACTCTCCTATTCCCTTCCCCCAACAAACGCCACACCGCCCGCGTCGGCCCACACTCGTGGCTGACGGCATCACCGTCACGGCGCCGATGGGGGGTGGTCGGAATGTGACTCTTTCGGGACATGCCTAGCCGAAGTCTTTGGACAATGTCGATCCGACACATGAACGGGAGGTCGTGTGAAGAATACAGTATGGTCGGAGGATCTTGTGAGGGTGGATCTCCACCTCCACTCTCGGGCTTCGGGGTCGGCGACCCTGTGGTGGATGCGGCGGCTCGGGGTGGAGAGCGGCGACGTGCGTGAATCGTATACGCCTCCGGAAGAATCCTACCGGATGGTCAAGAACGCCGGGATGGACTTCGTCACGCTCACGGACCACGAGACCATCGAGGGGGCTCTCTCGCTAACCCACAACGCGGATTTCTTCACGGGAGAGGAGATCTCCGCCCGCTTCCCCGAGGACGGCAACTACGTGGACGTGCTCGTCTACGGCCTCGACGATTACGACCACCGGGAACTGCAGGCGCGGCGTCAGGACGTCTACGAACTGGTGCATTACCTGCGGGAGGCGAAGCTGGCGCACGTTCTGGCGCACCCGATGTACGCGATGCCGGGACCGCTGGACCGGACGGCCGTGGAGAAACGCCTCGTGTTGTTCGGGGTCTGGGAGTTCATCAACGGGTCCCGCCCGGCGGCCCAGAACCACTTGTCGCGGGAGATCGCCGAGCGGGTCGGCCCCGTGGAGCTGCGGCAGATGGCCTCCCGGCACGGGTTGCAGGTGCCACCGCACCGCTGGATCTCCGGCACGGGAGGCTCGGACGACCACGGCGGACTCTATGGCGGGGCCACGCACACGCTGCTTCCGAGGGCGAGCAGCGTCGAGGAGCTGCTCGAAGCGCTCGCGGCGGGCGAGTCGCGGCCGGCGGGCGAAGACGGGTCCGTCGAGAAAGTAGCGCACACCGGATTCCAGATAGCTACCGGGGCGATCTCGGAGAACAAAGAGGCGGGCCTCACCAGCGCCCTGCGCGCGCTACTCCCGAGCCGTCTCGGTCCGATAAGCACCGGGGCCGGAGACGGCCGGCAGCAGTCGCTGATGAAACACGTCCCCGCGCTCGCACGGCTCGGCAGGTTCGAGGCGCGCGCCACCCTGGCAGGCGTCTACGAGCGGCAGGTCACGGCGGCTCTGGGCGGTGCGTCCACGGGGTTCCCGGCGCTCGATTTTCTGAGCGGCATCGGCGGCTTTATAGACGGCCACGTCTCCATCGCGCCTTACCTGGGGGTGCACGGGTACTTCGGACGGGAGACCGGCAAGGCGGTTAGTCTCCGGCGCGAGCTAATGCCCGAAACGTCGGAGGAGCCGCGGGTCGGGGTCTTCGTGGACGGCCTGGACGGCATCCACGGCGTCGCGACTATGTACGAGAACCTTCAGGATCTCGCGCCGGAAGAAAGCGGGCACCTCACGCTCGTGCGCTGCGGTGACACCGGTGACAACATCGGCGACAGAACGCGCTCGGTTCGGGCTCTGACCAGCCTTTCGGTACCGCTCTACGACGGTCTGGAGCTCGGGGTGCCGTCCCTGCTCGAAGTCATGGAGCTGATAGCCTCCGAAGAGTACCGGGTGCTGCACGTGGCGACGCCCGGACCGCTGGGCCTGGCGGCCCTGATCTCCGGCCTCATCCTCGGCATCCCGGTCGTCGGCGCATACCATACGGAGTTCGGGGCCTACGCGCGGGCTCTCACCAACGACCCGCTCGTCGCGGAGGTGGTAGAGGTCGCGGTGCGGGAGTTCTACGAACGCTGCTCGGCGGTGGCCGTACCCTCCCAGGCAACGGCGCTCGCGCTGCGTAATCGCGGCTACCGTATCGAGAACTTTGAAGTCTTGAAGAACGGCGTGGACGGCGCATTGTTCCATCCAAAACGGAGAGACCCGACCTTGCATGATGATCTGGGCGGTGGCAATAA
>CALMWA010000416.1 GCA_937873125.1 uncultured Actinomycetes bacterium
GGGACAGGTCGAGATCCTGGAGTCTCTCGGCGTAACCGAAGAGTTCTGCGGCGCGCCCATCCGGTCCTCAATGGAGGTCGTGGAGATCGGAGCGACGGCCCGCGGCGTGCCGGTGTACATGGACCGCATCGCTTCCGAGGCGGACGGGGTGGTGCTGGTCAACAGGATCAAGGCGCACACGGACTTCCGCTCCAGCATTGAGAGCGGCCTCGTGAAGATGGCCTCCATCGGCCTCGGCAAGCACGAGCAGGCGCTCGCGTTGCACGGATACGGTGTCGAGGGAATCCGGGACTTCATGGTCGAGGTGGGGGAGAAGGTGCTGGAGTCCGGGCATATCCTCTTCGGCGTCGGTACCGTCGAGAACGCCTACGACGAGCCGGCGATTATAGAGGCGATCCAGCCGGGAGAGATCCTGGAGCGCGAGGTGGAGCTTCTTGCGGAGTACATGAAGATGATGCCCGCCCTTCCGGTCTCGGAGATAGACGTGCTCTACGTGGACTCTCTGGGCAAGAACTACTCCGGGACTGGGATGGACACGAACGTCATCGGCCGTTTCCGCATACTGGGGGTCGAGGAGCCGGAGCGGCCGGACGTGAAGTACCTGATCGTGGGCGACATCAGCGAGGAGTCGCACGGCAACGCGCTCGGCGTGGGGCTCGCGGACCTGACCACGCGGCGGCTCGCGGATCAGGTAGATAGAAAGGCGATGAACGCGAACGTGATCACCAGCACCTTCGTCGAGCGGGCGAAGGTCCCGATGACGCTGGAGAACGACGAGGAGGCCATCGAGACCGCCGTCCGCTGCAACTGGGGCGTGCCACCCGAGAAGACGCACTTCGTCCGCATCCCGAACACGCTGCATCTAGAGTACCTGTACGTGTCTGAGAATCTACTCGAAGAAGCTCTCGGCAACGGCGTGAAGGTCGTGGGAGAGGCGGCGGATCTCGGGTTCGACGATAATGGCAACCTCTTGCCCTTCGACGCAGCGGAGGGCGGGGAGCGATCCGTCGCGGCATCATCCGGCGCGGAAGACGGTTACTACGTGGGAAACCCGTAGGAGCAGCGCGGAGCGTGGTGGGACGCTCTACAACCTGGCGACAAGGAGGAAAAGTGGACCTGGAGCAGATCGGCAACATGAGGGTCGTGGACCTCTCCCTGACCCTCTCGGAGCGGTTTCCTGGTACGTGGCCGGGACACATGACCTTCGCCCACAAGAATTGGAACTGGTTCGCCGAAGTCGATGGTCCGGTCGAGAAGACCCGCAGCGCCGCGCCGTACCAGACGAACTTCGTCGTCATAGACGAGCACTGCGGCACCCACTTCGACGCTCCGACCCACTTCGTCCCGCCCCCCGACTCCGGGTTGCCGTATGCGAACGAGCTCGGTGCGCAGACCGGCGACAAGGTGCCGCTCGAAGACCTGATGGGACCGGCGGTGGTCGTGGATGTGAGTTTCCTCTCCGGCGAGGGAGGGCCGGGCGTGAGCCCGTTTATCCAGCCGGACCACGTCCAGGCGTTCGAGGAGGAGCATGGAAACCTCCGGGAAGGCGAGGTCGTGTTGTTCAAGACCAACTGGGACCGCTACTACGTCGAGGGGGACGAGGGGGAGAAGTACATGCACGCCTCGCTCGTCACCGGCGAGTTCCCCGGCTGGCCCGCGCCGTCACCGGAGACCGCGATCTACCTGCACGAAAAGGGCGTCAAGACCATCGGCATAGACGCCCCAAGCATCGGATCTGCCCACGACGGCGTGCCCGTCCACCAGGAGGGCCTCAGCCGAGGCATGCGCTACATAGAGATCCTGACGAACCTGGACCAACTGCCCGTGCGCGGCGCGTACTTCATCTTCATGCCCATCAAGATCGGGCGTTCGAGCGGCGGACCCGGTCGGGCGATGGCGTTGCTACCACAGTAGGCGAGCCGTCTAGATTCCGACTCCTTGCGGTGCGGTTACGTCGCGGCGTGTGGTAGCGTATCCGCGGGGACGGAAACCGGCACGGAAGAGGTAAGAACATGCAACTTTTCGAGAAGCTGATCGAGTACCCGGAGGCCGAACGGCTGGTCCTGGAGCGTACGCCTCGTGCGCCGGTAGAGGAGACGCCGCTCGGGGATGCTCTGGGGCTGGTGCTGGCCGAAGACCTCTCCGCGACGGTAGATTCGCCGCCGTTCGATAACTCGGCGGTGGACGGGTACGCAATTCGCAGCGCCGACGCCGAAGCCGGGCGAGTCTTCAAGGTGGTAGACGAGGCTCCGGCGGGCCGGCCGGCGACCAAGAGCGTGGGTGAGGGTGAAACCATCAAGATCTTCACCGGCGGCGTCATCCCCGAGGGCGCGGACGCCGTGGTAATGGTCGAGAATACCTCCGGCTGGGGCGAGGAGTTCGAGCTGAAGAAGGTCCCGGAACCGGGGAACAACATCCGCGATGCCGGTCAGGACACCCGCAGGGGAGAGGTTATCCTGCGGGCGGGGACCGGGATCGGGGCTCCCGAGATAGCCCTCGCCGCGACGCAAGGCTACGGCGCGCTGCCAGTCTACCGGCGGCCGAAGGTCGTCGTTCTCTCCACGGGCACCGAGCTCGTCGAACCGGGGACGCGGGAGTTGTCGCCCGGCGAGATCTTTGACTCCAACTCCTTCGCCATCGTCGCCCAGGCCCGCGAGGCCGGCGCGGAGGCCCGCCGCACCCACGCCGCCTCCGATGAGGCCGAAGTTCTGCGTGCCGCTCTCGAAGACGCGCTTCAGAGCGCGGACGTAGTGGTGACGAGCGGCGGCGTCTCGGTGGGGGAGAAGGACCTCGTAAAGAGCACGCTGCTGGACCTCGGCGTGGAGCAGGTCTTCTGGGGCGTGAAATTCAAGCCGGGAAAGCCTCTCTTCTACGGGGCGCGCAGCGAGACCCGTTTCTTCGGTCTACCCGGCAACCCCGTCTCCGCGATGGTCTGCTTTGACCTCTTCGTCCGGCCCGCCCTGATGAGGATGATGGGCCGCGAAGACAAAAAACGTCCGCGCATCCGGGTCTACTTCGAGGAGGACGTGACCAACACGTTTGGACGAATGCACGCGATGCGGGTGAGCCTGAAGAGGACGGAGAAGGGCTGGCGGGCCGAATCCGTGGGCGCGCAGGGGTCCGGGTTGGTCAGCTCGCTCACGAAAGCCGACGCGCTGGCGCTCATCGGTCCCGAGTCCGAGGGTGTCCGTGCGGGAGAGCTGGTCGAAGCCATAGTGCTGCGCGAAGAGGTAGTTCTCGGCTGATCGATTGACGCTCGCCGGAAACAAAAGGGTGGTGCCTGCGTACTCTTCCGGTAAGGTTCTTGGGCTGATGTCTTTCACAGGGGAGAGGAACGGTAGTGGTAAAATTGGAACCCAATGTTTGAGTCAGATCACGAAGACAACGTCTTCCGTCGGAGGCTGATGAAGGAGGTCGCGCCGGGGTTGCCGGTGAACTTCTCCTTCTACTCGCCTTCGGTGAAAGTCCAGGTCATGTATCCCGCCGAGCACCTGCCCGGCGCGAACGGCCGCTACGTCGGCAACGGGGTGACGATAGAGTTCGTCCCGGAAGATACGGCGGCCGTCGAGCGGGTGCGCGAGTACGTGTGGTGGTGCGAGGAGACCAACGCCTTCACGGCGATCCGCAAGATAAACCACCTCAGACGCGGCGTATGCCCCGGTAGCGTCGAGGGGACCCTGGAGCGCGTGCGCGGTGTCGACAAACGTGCCGCCGCCAAGGCCGCCGAAGCCCTGGACTACGATGAGTTGCGCGAGATGATCGATGCGGAAGACGTAAAGACGCTCGCCCGGTTCCCCGGCCTCGGGGAGAAGCGGGCGAAGGCGGTGGTCGAGTTCTACCGCAACGAGCGTTCGGGGCGGCGTTTTCTCTACGCCGCGAACCGCAACGACCGCTTCCGGGGCCAGCCGGTGATTACGGAGCTGGACTTCTCCGAGGACCTTGAGGAGCAGGTCTGGGAGCACGCCGGGAACGCGCGGCGTCTCGGAGACCCGGACCCCCTCGGCGGGAGCGAGCCGCCCGGACACACAACCGTCCGCGACGCCAACCTCCTGCATCCGCTGCCGATGACGCCCTCCCTCATGGGCCGCGGCGTGTACCAGCCGGAACAGGTCGAACTGTTCGCCGACGTCTTGAAGCGTGTGCTGGTAGATGGTGAGAGGCCAGCTGGGGTGGAAGATTTGCGGATACAGCGGGGCAAGATCTTCCACACCGAGAAGATGCCCGGTATCGGGATGAAGACCCGCGCCCGCGTGCTCGCGAGCGGTTTGCTGGATCACGAGTACACCTTCGAGAACCTCACCGCGATCCCCGGCGTAACCGAATCCCAGGCGCGCACCATCGCCCAGACGGCGAAGGCCGCGGCCAGGAACGCGAGAGTGGAGGTCCGTGTCTCCTAGCCTCTACGGCTTTGTCCGGGAGAACGGCCCGGTCAGCCCAGAGCTAGTCGCCTCCGAACTGCTTGCCCTGAACCTGAACGGCGACGCCCGGCCGCACGTGGAGAAGATCCTCGGCGGCGACCCACGCTTCCTCTGGGAAGATGACGCTCTCAACGTCGCAGACCCGCTATCGCTCGCGCTCGAAGAAGCCCCCTACGTCGTTTTCGACGTGGAGACCACGGGGTCTTCCGCCAAAGAAGGCGGCATCACGGAGATCGGGGCCGTAAAGGTCGCGCGTGGTTTGATCCTGGCCCAGTTCTCCACGCTTATCAACCCGGAGCGGCCCATCGAACCCTTCGTCATGCGCCTCACCGGCATCACCAACAGCATGGTCGCCGATGCTCCCCTGGCCGCTGAAGTCATGCCCCGCTTCGAGGAGTTCGTAGAAGGCTCGGTGCTCGTCGGACACAACGTTCACTTTGATTGCGCCTTCGTCGAGGCAGCGCGCTCCAGATGTGGTCTAAAGCCTCTGCCTAATCCCGTCCTGGATACTCTAAAGCTCGCCCGCGCGCTCGTGCCGGGTCTCAAGCGTTACCGGCTAAGTTCGCTCGTCACGCATTTCGGCGTACGCCAGCTACCGAACCACCGCGCCCTCGCCGACGCATCGGCGACCGCCGAGGTGCTGTTGAAGCTACTCAAACTGCTGCGATCCGCTGGGGTCCGGAGCGTGGGGGAGGCGGCGACGCTGCGGGGTGCGGGGCGTGGGAAGATCAAACCGCAGAAACAGCACCTCGCGGAGGGCGTCCCGAACACGCCCGGCGTCTACTATTTCGTGGACAAGCACGGCACGGTTCTGTACGTTGGCAAGGCGAAGGACTTGAAGGCGCGGGTGAGGACGTACTTCAATGGTGGGGATGGGCGGCGTAAGGTCGGACGGCTGGTCGAGGAGGTCGCCGAGATCAAGTACATGGAGACCGGCAGCGAGTTGCGCGCCCTGATCCTGGAAGCCCGCGAGATCCGCCGCCTCCTCCCTCGCTACAACTCCGCCGGACGCGGAGAACAAGCGAGCTGGTTCATCAAGCTCGACCTGAACGAACCGTACCCGGTCCCCGCACGCGTCCCCACGAACGATCCCGAAGACGGTGTTACCTACCTCGGCCCCTACCGCAGCGCCGGCGTTCTCGACACCTGCATTGAGGCTCTGGGCCGCGTCTTCCCGCTGCGCCGTTGCGAGAACGGCGGAGATCGCGGAGCCAACGACGGCGTCTGCTTCTACGGTCAGATGGGCCGCTGCGCGCCGTGCCTCGGAATGAGCGCCGCGGAATACCGCAGCTTGGTCCTGGACGAGATGGTCGCCCTGATGCGCGGCGAGGGTGGCGAGACACACCTGGCGGCCCTCATCGAAGAGAGGGCGCGGCTGGCGAAGGAGCTGGAGTTCGAGGCGGCGGCGCGGCTGCGGGACCTCATCGCCGGTATAGAGCGCATCCGCCTGACGCGGGCGGTGGTGAGCGCGGAGGGCGTCCAGGCCGTGGTAGCCCCCTCGACAGAGCCCGGCGTCGTGGAGGTCTTCGCTCTCTCGGGAGGGAGACTCATCGCGCATCAGGGTTTCGAGGCCGCGGACGTGTCGGGGCTCTCGCAGTTCGCCGGAGAGGCTGTCTCGAAAGGGGAGGCGAATTCCGGCGGTTTCCGTATTGGACGGGAGGGTTCGGACGAGGCGCGGGTCGTGGCGGCTTATTTGCGGCGGCGGCAGGTTCCCGTCGAGGCGGTGCGGTTGCGGGGGGTCGAGGATCTCCTGGAGGCCGTGGGCCGGGTCGTGGAGGCTGAGACGGAGAGTAATGTAGCCTCGCTAGCATGATAGCTTGCATGGTAAAATAGGGAGCAAGCAATTCGATGGTCTCCGGCGGGTTGCCGGGTTTAGGCGGGAAGAGACGGTAGCGGGATGGTGCAGAGCTTACAGGGGATGACCCGCAGAATACTCCTGGTGGACGACGAGCCGTCCATCCAGAAGATGCTCGTTCACGCCCTGGAGCGTGAAGGTTTTCAGGTTCACGCCGTGGGAGACGGCGAGGAGGCGCTGGAGGCGTTCGGGTCGTACGAGCCGCATTTGATCATCCTGGACATCATGCTGCCGAAGATAGACGGTACGGAGGTGTGCCGGCGCATCCGCTCGCAGAGCGACGTGCCGATCATCATGCTCACCGCCAAGGACGACGAGATAGACCGGGTCGTGGGGCTGGAACTTGGGGCCGACGACTACGTGACCAAGCCGTTCGCTGTGCGCGAGCTGGTGGCGCGGGTTCGCGCGATCATGCGCCGGGCGACTGTCCCGACTGGACAACGCCAGGATGAACTGTCCTACGACGGGCTCAGGATCAATATCCCGAGCCGCCGGGTGGCCGTGGAGGATAAGGAAGTGGACCTCACCTACACGGAGTTCGAGCTTCTCGTGACGTTGGCCTCGAACCCCGGCAGGGTGTTCTCGCGCAGCACGTTGCTGACGAGAGTCTGGGGCGACGAGTTCCGGGACGAGCGCACGGTAGACGTCCACATCCGTCACCTCCGCGAGAAGATCGAACGTGACGCCCGCAACCCCGAGTTCATCCACACCGCGCGGGGTGTCGGATATGTTTTCCGCTAAGAAGAACCTCTCCGGCAGAACCCGCGAGCAAGTCTCCTGGCGCAGGCTGAGGAAGCGTTTCTTTCCAAGAGGGAGATTCCGCCCGCGCATCAGCATGCGCGTGTGGCTTACAGCCCTCTTTATGCTCGTTACGGGTTTCGCCGCTGTAACGGCCTATGAGATCGTTCGCCCCATCATGGAGGACTCGCTGACCCGCGCCAGTGAGGCTGCGTTCGACCAAGTAGGGGAGCAGTTCGAGAGCGAGATCGTCCGAAACCCGGACTTCTCGACGCCGCGTATCAAGTCTTTCGCCACGAGCCGCGGATTGCAGTGGGGCATAGTGCGGGCCGAAGACGGCGAGCCGCTGAAGGGGGATCCCAACCTCGACTGGATCCCCGGCGTGGTAGAGAAGGCCGTGGCCGAGAGAAGGGGCGTAAGCAACAGCATCCGAGTTCCGAGTGGAGAGCGGGCCGGACAGATACAGGCCACCTACGCCTCTCCCATAACGGTGCCTAATGCGGAAGGTACGGCAGTCGTCTTCAACACGTTCTATACGGAGAGCGACGTGCGGAACGCCGAGAAGGCGCTAGACAGGATCGAGAGCATCGCGCTCCTGGCCGGCATCCTGGCCCTGTTCATAGCGGGTGTGGCGGGATACGTGGCGGCTACGCTTATCTCGCGCCGGGTGAGCCGCCTGGGTCTGGCAGCCGAACGCCTCGCGGCCGGGAACTTCGACGAGCGGATAAAAACACACATCGAGGACGAAGTGGGGTATTTGGGAGCGGCCTTCAACTCGATGGCTGTCTCGCTCAAGAGCGCCTTCGGGCAGGTCGAGCAGGAGAAGAAGCGGGGCGGTGCTATCCTGGACGGCATGACCGACGGCGTCGTCGGCGTCGATAGGGATCTCGAACCCGTTTTCACGAACCCGAGGGCGCGCGAGATCCTGGAGTCCTCGGGCCTCGATTTTCACACCCGCCTTCAGGAGATCCTCGCCAAATCTCGTTACTCCGGTCCCGTTACCGAGCCCGAAGCCGACGCGGGTGACCGTATCATAGAGATCCGGGCGGCCCCTCTCGAAGAGGGCGCGCTCGCAATCCTGCGCGACGTGACCGAGGAGCGCCGTATTCAACGCGCCAAGTCCGCGTTCATCGCCAACGCTTCTCACGAACTGAAGACCCCGCTCTTCGCGCTCTCGGGCTACCTGGAGATGATCGAGGACGAAGAGGACGAAGAGGTCCGGGCGGACTTCCTGGAGGGCATGCGGGTCGCCACGGAGCGCCTCCAGAATCTCGCCAAGACCTTGCTAGACCTCTCGCGTCTGGACGCGAACGCCGTTACTTTTCGCATGGAGGAGCTGTACCTCGAAGACCTCCTGCACGAGCTGCGGCGGGACTTCGAGTATACGGGCCGACCGCTGCGCCTCCACGTCGAGAAGGACGTGCCGGCCGTGGAGACGGACCCGAACCAGCTCCACCGCACCCTCACCATCCTCATGGACAACGCCCTCAAGTACTCTGAAGGCGGCTCGCCCGTGGACCTCGACCTTCACCGTGAGAACGGCAACGCCATCGTCAGCGTCTCGGATAGGGGATGCGGGATACCGGAGCCGGAGCAGCCGCACATCTTCGAGAGGTTCTACCGGGCCGAGGGGTCTTCGCGCGCCGACGGCACCGGCCTCGGCCTCGCTCTGGCGCAGGAGATCATGCACCACCTCGGCGGCGAGATACGAGTCCAGAGCAAACCAGATGCCGGCAGCACCTTCTCCGTCGTTCTGCCGCTCTCCGAGAAGGCGCCGCTCTCCCGCACCCTGACTCACTCTTAGGTTTTATCTAAAGTTGAGGTTACGCTTTAGGCGGTTTGAGGTAGAATAAAGGAGGGATAGCTTTCGGTTCGCAGATTCTCCCCCCTCCCTGCGGATCGGATCTATCCCTTTATCGTTCCTTTGGCGTGATTTCGGGCGTTTCTCAGAAAAGATACTCAGAATATAGATGGAAGCCCAAAGAGGTTGAGTAGCGGGCGGATCAGGCTGAGTATGAAACCGAACGGCGAGAAACCCGGTATGACGAAGCTCAAAATTATGAGCCCGAACAGGATTATCGGACCGTACTGGTTCATAAAGTCCACGAAGCTGTCAAGCGTGCGGGGCAGGAAAGGGAAGATCACTTTCGCTCCATCGAGCGGCGGGATGGGGATGAGGTTGAAGACGAACAACAGCGCGTTTACGAATGCGACCGCCACGACGATTATCAACAGATACCCGCTCTGGAAGGGCGGCAAGAGAAACAACGCGGCGCAGATGGCGACGATGATCAGGTTCGACAAAGGACCCGCGAACGCTACGGCTACCGGCCCGAAGATCCCGCCCCGCAGCTTGGACGGCATCACGGGTGTCGGCTTGCCCCATCCGAAGCCCGCCATGAGCAACATAAGTGTACCGAGAACGTCCAGGTGCGAGGCCGGATTGAGCGTTACCCGCCCGGCCCGGTAGGCCGTGTCGTCTCCCAACTTATAAGCTGAGTAGGCGTGCGCCGCCTCGTGCAGCACGATACCCACCACGAATCCCAGTGCTACGGCGACCGCGGCGGCTGGGTTCTGTGAGAAGAGGCTCAGGAACATGTTCGCTCGTAATCATACACGCCCGGCCGAGCGTATAGTCTGCGCGGGTGGACTAGCCGACCCTCGTCGCCGAGATGGTAACGTGGTTGCCGGCGTCGTCAGTGATCTCGGAGAGCTGGGGCGTGAGCACTGCCGAGGAATCGGCAACCTCGCCGAGCTCCGTCATGCCGGCCGTCACGGGTTTGTCCGGGCCGATACCCTCGCTGATGTCGCGCACCAGGGAGATCGAGACGCGCACGTCCGAATCTTCTGATGTCTTGATCTCGACGATGTTCGCACCCTGGAGCATGGGGTCCGGCCGTATAGCCGTCACGACGCCGGTGACCGGCGCGTACACGGTAGTACCCGCTTCGGCCCCCACATCCATGGCGCCGGTACGAAAACCGGGACGCCCCGCCGAGTCCATCATGTGATATTGGATGTTCTCGGGTGTCGAACCGCCAGAGAACAGGTTGAAGAGCGCGTTGGACGAGAGGTTTCTGCCCCGCGGCGCCATCTCCATAAGGCTGTCGCCCTCGGGGTGGTAACCGAGGCCTGTGAGGTTGGCCGGACGTATCGGAGTTGAGATATCGAGACCGGCGACCTCGGCGAGCACGGTGTCCGGGCCGGCATTGTTCGGATCGATTGGAACGGCGCGCTCCGCGGCGCCGGAGGTTCCCGCGAAGACCGCCACCACCAGCGCCAGCACACCCAGCACGAACAGACAGACGGCCAGCACGCGCCGCCGCCGGTACACACCCTCCTGGGCCACTTTGCGGGCCTCGCGCCGCTCGGCGATCCTGTCGTTGGAACTGCCGTTAGTGCTGCCGGAACGCCGCGCGGAGGGCGACGAATGACGGCCCTCTCTGACGCGTGTCGGCTCGACCACGCTAATACGCTGTTGCCCAATATGTTGCGTTCTGTTCGCGTTGCCCCCTCTCATACTGGGGGTCGATTATACAGACGAGGGTGGGGGCTGTAAACTTCCGCGGAGCCTTATCGAGAGCTTTGTCGGACAGGCGCTCAACACTGATATATTTGTGGCGTAGACTCACCGGAATGGAGAGCCAGTGACGGCCAAGAAACTACTCGTTTCGACCTATCTTCAGTACATACTGCTCGCTCTGGGGGTTGTGCTGCTGTTCGGCTTCGTGCGCCAGATCGGGGGCGTCTTGGTTACGTTTCTGATGGCGGCCATTCTGGCCTACGTATTGAATCCTCTGGTTCGACGCCTGGAACGTCGGATACCGCGGGTGGTGGCCGTTGTGGGGATCTTCTTGCTCCTGACAGTGGCCGTGGTGACGGTTCTACTCGTCATTATCATCCCCGCCGTGGGACAAGTTCAGAGCATCGTCAAAGATCCTTCCGGCCTGGTGGACGCGGCGAACGCGATAGTCGAGCGGGCGCGCGACCTGCCTTACGTGGGCGAGCGTATCGCTGCGCTCGACCAGCAGGCGATCACGCAGTTCCTTAAGAGCAACGCGCCCTCGGCCGGACAGGCGCTCAGCGTCGCCCTCGGTTTCATCGGCGGCGTCTTCGGTGTCTTTGGGACCATCTTGAACCTGATCTTGATGCTCATAATCTCCATCTACCTGCTGTTGGACCGGGAGAGGATCACACGCGCCACACTCAACGCCATCCCGGATACGGTTCGGGACCAGGGAGTAGAGCTCTTCCACGCCGTCGAGGGCGCGCTGGTCAAGTACATCAGGGCGCAACTCACACTCTGCTTGATAATGGGTGTTATCGGTTGGGCTATCGGCCAGTTCACCATCGGCCAGTACGCGCTCCTTATCGGACTGTGGGTCGGCCTGACGGAGATAATCCCGGTGCTGGGCGCCTTTCTCGGTGCCGTTCCGGCGATCCTCATAGCCCTGATCGTGCCGGACGGCGGTCTTACCACGGCGCTCATCGTCACCGGTCTGTTCTTGCTCGCCCAGCAGTTGGAGGGCAACATCCTGGTGCCGCGGGTGATGGGCGGGTCGGTGGGGGTGCATCCCCTGTGGGTGCTCTTTGCCACCCTGGCGGCTACGGCCATCTACGGGGTGGTCGGCGCGATCTTCGCCGTCCCCATCGTCGCCATAATCGCCTCCACCTTCCGCTACCTGCGCGGGACCCTGGTCTTCGAGGAGTGGGGGCGGGCGCCGGTCCGCCCACTAGCGGAGGACGAGGACGAGAAGCTCCCAGCCGGAGCCCCCGAGTCGGAGTCTCCGGCCGCCGCCGCAGGTCTCGGACGCTCCCGAGAGTCCGACGGCTCCCCGGTCGCGAGCGACAAGAAAAAGAACTAGAACTTGAGTATCCCGCATCGCGAGCCCCGCCGTCCTTTCTCATACAAAGAGAGTCTGCGGCAACTACTCAACCCTCTGGTGCAGCTGCTCTCCAGGATGCGGGTCCGCCCCGATACCCTCACTTTTCTCGGCTGGACGCTCGCCTGCGTCTCCGCTGTTCTCTTCGGACTCGGTCACATTCCGCTGGCCGGCGCCGTGATGCTCTTCGGGGGGCTCTTCGACGCTCTGGATGGGGCTGTGGCGCGGGCCTCGGACC
>CALMWA010000417.1 GCA_937873125.1 uncultured Actinomycetes bacterium
GCATTCAAGACGATAGAGTATCTTACCGATAGTAATCGTCTCTACGAAGGGAGAGGGAATGACCGAGAGAAGCAGCAGTCAGGCGCAGGGAAGCCCGCTAAAGAGCGACAAGGGCAGGACCATCATAAGCGACGCGGTGGTACAGCAGATCGCGGGCATCGCGGCCCAGGAGGTCGAGAAGGTCCAGATGGGCGGTGGCGCCTCGGCGGCCGTGGGCGGTTTCTTGTCGAGCGTGACGGGCGGCATCACGGGCGGTAACACGTCCGGCGGCGGAAACGTCACCAAGGGCGTAAGCGTCGAGGTTGGCGAAGAAGAGACCGCGATAGACCTGACGCTGGCTATCGAGTACGGGAAGTCCATCCCGCAGGTAACGGAGGCGGTGCGCCGCAACGTCATCAACAAGGTCGAGAACCTGGTCGGTCTGCGCGTGACGGAGGTCAACGTGACCGTCAACGACGTGCAGCTACCGGAAGAGCGTCCGAGGCTCGAAGAACAGAAGCAGACGGAGCAGATGGCCCAGCGCGAAGAGGCACGGGCTTAGGACCAGGCCCGCTTTTCGAGGAGCTTAACGTACAGATAGGACAGGGCCCCGCGGATGCGGGGCTCTTCTCGTGCGCGTTACTGAACGTGTTACCGGATGCCGACAGCGGACGCGGCGTCGAGGCGGCCGGCGCCGTAGAACGGGTCCCGCCCGTCGGGGCCGAGGTCCGTGGCGGTGCCGGTTATGCGTCGGCTTATGGCGGAGGGGCCGCGTCCCTGAGAAGCCAGTAGTCCAGCGACGCCGGCTACGTATGGGCTGGAGAAGCTGGTGCCGCTCAGAGAGGTGTAGCCGCCGGGAGCGGTGGAGAGGATGCCGATACCGGGGGCGGCTACGTCGATCCAATTGCCCTTGTTCGAGAAGTTCGCCCGCGTTCCGGCGCGGTTGGTAGAAGCCACGGCCAGGACCCCGCGATAGGCGGCGGGGTAGTCGCGGACGGTGCTGTTTGCGTTGCCGGCGGCCGCCACGACGACGGCGCCCCGACGCTGCGCGTAGCGGACGGCGCGGGCTTCGGCTTCGACGTATCCGGGGGCGCCGAGGGAGAGGTTGATCACTTTGGCCCGTTGGTTGGCGGCCCAGTTGATGCCTTTGATGACGGCGGCGGCGTCGATCTCACCGCGCCGGTCCACCTTCGCCACCACGAGTTTGCAGTTTGGGCAGGCGCCCGCGACCCCGGCCCGGTTGCCGGTCTCGGCGGCTGCGACCCCCGATACGTGGGTGCCGTGTCCCTCCGTGTCCTCGGCCACGGAGTCGCCGTTGCCGAAGTCGTACTGGGAGATCAGCTTGCCGTTCAAGTCCGGGTGCGAGGTCCGGATGCCGCTGTCCACTATCCCAATCCTGACCTTGGCCCTTCCTTGCGACCTGTCCCACGCTCGCGGAGCCTCGATCTGGCGCAGCCCGTACTGGTCCCGGAATCTGGGGTCGTTCGGCGTGTAACTGAACCGGCGCACGTAGTTGTAGTCAACCGCCTCAACGGCCGGATCGCCCGCAAGCGCCTCCTTCGCGCGCTCCAGAGACTCTTCACGTACGTTCTCTGAAGCCTCGTCCTTGATACCTGGCAATTCGATGACCTGTGTGTTCACGAGCGGCAGGTCGTCCGCGACCTCCGCTTGGGCCTGTTCCGGGAGAATCTCTGTGATATCTGGAGGAGCTTCTTCCGAGCTGTCTTCTTTATAGGTGACGATCAACTCTCCGGCGACATATATGGCTCCATTATCGGTCTCGTCGAGGAGCCGCTCAGACGCGGCCGTCGCCTCGGGAGCGAACCACAATGCGAGTATGGCGAGCGCCCCCGCAATGGTCAGTACAAGAAGATGCCTGTTCCGTCCAGTCGCTCTCGGAATATCGCGCAAGAAAACCTACCCGCCTCTCGTGTAACTCAGGCCCCCTCCACAAGAGACCTCCGGATCATTCCTCAGTATATTATCGTGCGATCGGTTTGCGAGCTTTAGCGCTCCCGGTGGTTGCCCTAAACTGACGGTGTGGATGAATCGGGTTTTTTACGCAGTGTAAGCCGGACCGCGAGCCGCTATGGGATGGATCTCTCGCGCCCGCTGGCGATGGTCTCCGGTGGCCCGGACTCGGCCGCGCTGTTGCGCGTCCTTTTGGAACTGGGCAGCGCGCCGGTGGTGCTGCACGTGAATCATGGCCTGCGCGGCGAGGAGTCGCGTGAAGACGCCCGGTTCGTTCAAGACCTGTGCGCGAGGCTCGGCCTCGTCTGCGAAGTGCGGGAGGCGAACCTCGGAGGCGGAAACCTCCAGGAAGAAGCCCGACAAGAGCGGTACCGGATCGCCGAGGAGATCGCCGATACCCGAGGACTCTCCACCATCGTAACCGGACACACCGCCGACGACGTGGCTGAGACGGTGCTGCTGAACCTGTCGCGGGGCGCCGGTCTTCGCGGCCTGGCCAGCATACCGCCAGTGCGGGGGCGACTGGCGCGGCCCCTCATCGAACGTCGCCGTACGGAGATCCTTGCCTATCTAGAGTACCTGGGCCAGACCTACCGCACGGACCTGACGAACCTCACCGGCAAGTACGCCCGCAACCGCGTTCGCTTGGAAGTCCTGCCGGTCCTGGAAGAGTTGCATCCCGGCGCTGGGACCAACATCGCCCGCGCAGCAGACCTGGCGCGGGAGGACCTCAATGCGCTGGAAGCCCTGGCGGAGCGAATGATCAGCGCGCGGGGCGGGGAGATGGTCGTGCCGCTCGAACAGTTTCGGGAAGCCCCGCTCGCGCTCCAGAGGTACGCTGTCCGCCGAGCTTACGCGGCAATCGTCCCGGCCGCGCGGCCGCTCGCGCTGGCGCTCGTCGAGAGCGTGTTGCGGATCGCAGAGAAGACCGACGGCACGCGGACGCTCGACCTTCCAGGTGTAATCGCCGCCGCACGCTTTGGAGAGGAGTTGGTCTTCTACCTGGGCACAGAGATAGTGGATCGGGAGTGCGAGATCCGGGTGGGCGAGATCATGTTCGGAGACTGGAGAATTTCCGCCGCAGAGGTCGCGGGGTTCGACGCTCGGGATGCGGCGCGGGACGAGGTCGCGTATCTTGACGAAGCCCTGGGTCCTTACCGGGTGCGGAGGGCGCGGGCAGGAGACACCGTGCGGCCTCTCGGGCTCGGCGGGACGAAGAAGGTATTGCGGGCTATGATGGACCGGAAGGTGCCGCGGGATCTCCGGCGTCGGATGCCGGTGGTGGTAGATGGGCTGGATAGGGTAGCCTGGATCCCCTTCGGCGAGCTAGACGAGGCGTTCGCTGTGACGCCGGGGACAGAGAAGGTGCTACGTTTGGAGGTGCGGAGAACGCCATGAAAATGTCCAGCATGATGCCCGACGTTCAGGAAGTGCTCATACCATCCGATGAGATCCAGGCGAAGCTACGTGAGCTTGGGACGCGGATAACCACCGACTACCGTGGCGAGAAACCGCTCCTCATAGGAATCCTGCGCGGGGCGATAGTAGTCATGGGCGATCTCATGCGAAACATAGACCTGCAGTGCGAGATCGACTTCATGGACATATCCTCTTACGGCTCCGGCACGTCTTCGAGCGGCGTCGTCCGTATTCTGAAAGACCTTGAGGAGGACATAACCGGCCGCCGCGTCCTCATCGTCGAGGACATTATAGACACAGGGCTCACGCTCTCTTACCTGCTGCGTTCCCTGCAAGCCCGCAAGCCCGCCTCGCTGGAGATCTGCTCGCTCCTCTCCAAACCCTCCCGCCGCCGGGTGGATCTGGACGTGAAGTACCTTGGTTTCGAGGTGCCGGACGAGTTCGTCGTCGGCTACGGACTGGATTACGCCGGAGCCTACCGCAACCTGCCGGACATCTGCATCCTCAAGCCAGAGGTCTTCGGCGGCGCGTAAGCCCGAGCGTATGAGCCCACACCCTTCGATTCCGGGCGCAGGTAGTATAATCCGCGTGTTCCTCAATCTACCCTACGAGAGGCAAAGGCGGTTTTGGGCAGAATCTTAAGAAGCGGCGGACTGCTTTATTTCATTATCTTGATGGTCTTCGCGGTCGTTCTGGTACGGGTACTGTCGGCAGGCAGTCCGGACGTCAAGGAGCTCGACTCCCAGCAGTTCCAGAAGGCGCTGGACGAGAAATCCTTCGTTACGGACGTACCCGAGAGCAAAGAAGGCCAGCTCACCGTCATGGACGAGGACCAGACCGTAACCGGTCTGCTCAAGGACGGCAAAGGCGGCGAGGAGTTCGAGTACGCTTACCCCGAGCAGTACGACATAGCCGCAGCTTTCAACAAGGCGAACGTACCGTTCGAGACCGACCCGCAGAACACCGGGTTCTGGCTTAGCGTGCTGGCGACGCTCGCGCCGATCTTCCTCATAGTACTGCTCTTCCTGTTCATCATGAGCTCGATGCAGGGCGGCGGCAACCGGGTGATGAGCTTCGGCAAGAGCCGTGCCCGGCGCATGACCAAAGACTCCCCGAAGGTGACGTTCGACGACGTGGCCGGCGCCAACGAGGCCGTGCAGGAGCTTACCGAGATCAAGGAGTTCCTCGAAGCCCCACAGAAGTTCCAGAAGCTCGGCGCGCGGATACCTAAGGGCGCCCTGCTCGTCGGTCCTCCGGGAACGGGCAAGACGCTGCTCGCGCGGGCCGTGGCCGGCGAGGCCGGGGTTCCGTTTTTCTCCATCTCCGGCTCAGACTTCGTGGAGATGTTCGTGGGCGTCGGCGCGAGCCGGGTGCGCGACCTCTTCGAGCAGGCCAAGCAGAACTCGCCGTGCATCATCTTTATGGACGAGATCGACGCGGTCGGTCGTCAGCGCGGGGCCGGCATGG
>CALMWA010000418.1 GCA_937873125.1 uncultured Actinomycetes bacterium
TGACGCTCTTTCCCGGATACCCCAACGCTGGCTCGCATTCGCGCGGACGATATGGGTCGTGACGACCATCCTGGCTGTCACGCTCTTCTGCGTTAGCCTCCCAGCGTACTACGATCTACTTCGCATTTCGTGTACTGGCAATATGTGCATCAGCCATCAACTTACTCCTAAAGGTGTGCGGTCGCTCCAGGAGTTTGGCCTTTCCGTCGACTTCTACGCCGCGTACTCCGTTGCCCTCGCGGTTCTTTTCACTGGCGGGTGCCTCGCGATTTCCGCCGTGATCTTTTGGCGCGTTCCCCGAGAAAGGATGGCGTTACTCGCCGCGTTGATGCTCGTCCTTTTCGGCGTCATCTTCCCGGAGACCCCTCGGGCGCTGGCGCTGACCTACCCGCTCTGGCACTGGCCGATCTCCGGCGTAGCCTTCCTCGGCTTCGTCTCCGTCATTCTCTTTATCAACCTCTTTCCCGGCGGACGCTTCGTTCCCCGATGGACGCGCTGGGCGGCGCTAGTTTGGATCATCGCGGCCGGGCAGGGCCTCTTCTTTCCCGACTCAACGGACCAACCCTGGGTCTCCCTGCTCAACACCCTGGGGTTCATGGGCGCGGCCAGCGTCAGCCTGGGCGCGCTCGTCTACTGGTATCTGCGTAGAGCGGACCCGGTCCAGCGCCAGCAGATCAAGTGGGTCGTCTTCGGCATCACCATAAGCTTTGGAGGAGTAGTCGGGGTAGCCTTACTCGGCGTCGTCTTTCCGGCGCTCGGTTCGCCCGGATTGTTCGACGCATTGGGAGTCCGTACGGCCCAGATCTTTCTGCTTCTTCTAATACCATTCTCCATCGGAATCGCGATCCTCCGCTATCGGCTGTGGGACATAGACCTCCTAATCAACCGCACACTGGTCTACGGCGCTCTAACCGCCTGCGTGGTCAGTCTCTACATCCTCGTCGTCGGTGGACTCGGAGCGGTATTGCAGGCCCGAGGCAGTGCTGCAATCTCTCTGGTCGCTGCGAGTCTCATCGC
>CALMWA010000419.1 GCA_937873125.1 uncultured Actinomycetes bacterium
TCGCTTTTGCAGATACTTACCTCATTATAGGCACCAACGGGCTCAGGCTGCTGAAACAGTAGGTGCGATGAGTTTGGGTACCATGGTACCCATTCCAAACGAAGGTACTATCTCGCATAGTTGGGCTCGGGACCCATCCAGGTATGAGAAAGGCCGAGATCCCGAAGGACCCCGCCTAACTTGAAGAATGTGAAATAGAATGCCCGGCTTACAGTAAGCGCTCCCCCGTTCGCTCTTCATGCTCCTCGATTATCCAGCCCCACACCTTCGCAAGCATGTCGATCTCCTCCTCCATGGGCTCCGAATGGGTATAAGGAACGTTAGGCGCCGAACTAGTCTCCTTGCCGAGCTTGCCTGCAAGCTCGTCTTGCTGATCTTTGTGTTTGCTCATCTCTCTCCTCTCAACGTAAGGGGCCGGAGTCAGTGTAACCCCGGCCCGGTCGAAACTAGTTCCAGCGGCTATTCTGCAAACACGCTCTTCGGCTCCTCGACACCGCCGATCCTCCGGGACTTCCAGACCTCGTGTAGCTTCAAGAGGTCCTCAGCCCGCCGACGCTCCTCGACGCAGCGGTTGTAGACGTCTCCGAGCGCCGTAATCACCGCCTCGTTGCTGTGTCCCTCGTGCATGTTGAAGAGGTGGTCGAAGAAGCTCTCAGCCTCCCGCCACATCTCTAGGTCGGCTTCGGGACCCTGACTCTCGGGGACCGTGGACACGGCCTCCCACAGCTCCGGGTGTCCGGCTAGTGGCCCGCTATACATCACTAGTCGCCTCCCGCTTGAGCGCGGCCTCGGCGAGCTCCAGGTTGTCGTGCGCGAGGTTTATGTTGTCCCTGACCTCCCTGAGCGCCTTCTTCATAACCGTCGTGAGTTCGTGGGAGCCTATCGGACCGCATGCCTTAACCCACGGCTCCAGGATATCCTCGGCCAGCTCCCACGCCTCAATCTCGGCCCGAGCGTCGTAATGCGCCCGCTCCTCTTTGGTCATCCAGGAGTCGGCCTCTCCCGCCGCCTTCTTCAGCTCCGCCTTCAGGAACGGGAAGAGGACCATATCGACGTGCCGGACGTAGTGCTTGTCTCCGACCTCCTCGGCCTCCATCTTCGCGCCGTCCAGGGAGATGATGGCCCGCTGGATCAACTCCTCGCGCCCAAGCGTCCGCCAGTCGGGGACAACGTGCTCCTCGGTGTACTCTGCGGCGCCGAAGACGCGCCGGTCGGTGTTTTTGTTCGTCATCATTTCCCTCTCCTCAAGATTGTCTGTGCGTCTGGACAGGTGGCCGGCGGTGGTCCGCGTACGCTGGTCATGGGATAAGAATACGGGCAGCCCTAAAGCCGCCCGATGCTCCGTAGAAAGTCGTTGTGCTCGTAGGTCAACTCGTAGCCGTCCCAGTAGCCGGGCCGGTACTCGCCTAACCCCTCGCTCTTCGCGTGCTCGATGAGCTTCTCAGTCCAGGTCTCGGGCGTGGCATCCAGGTTCTCGGCTACGATGCGCTTCACCGTGTCGAGTGCGAGGTCCTTACGCTCTCCGGTGAAGGCGCGGCGCAGAGCGCGGTGCTCGATGCCGGTGAGCTCGGAGACCTCCGTAAAGAACGCCTCATCGGTGAAGCGGGGTTGCCCGTCGTGGGCTAGACTTCTATTGTCCACAGTTCCTCCTTTAGGATGTGGGCCGGGCTCCGGGGAGGTGCAACTCCTGCGGGGCCGTTTCTTTTTCTGACTTCCTCATTATACCTGTTTGAACACCATTTACAACCTTTTATAGTTCGTTTTTGGTTCCATTTATGGTATATTAGTAGTGCTGGTGAAATAGAAGTAAAACTGGTAGGAGGTGGCTACAATGCAAGCCGTGGTCTACATAGGAGACAAGCTCAAGGACTTGCGGACACAGCGTGCGCTTACGCAGCAGGAGCTCGCTGATAAAGCCGGCGTCGGGAAGAACACGGTGAACAGAATAGAGCGCAACGACACCGAGCCGCACATGTCTACCCTGCGGAAACTCGCGGAGGCGCTCGGCGTAGACCCCGCCACGCTCGTCAGAGGGTAGGCCGTGACTTCCACAAACGGCCCACGCCCTACACAACCGGAGCGGGTTGCACTGTGTCTCCGGGTGAGCTCGGAAGAACAACGCGAGCGCGAGACCATCGAGATCCAGCGGGACTTCCTGACGCAATACTGCGAGCTGTACGGGCTGGAAGTAGCGGGCATCTACGAAGACGACGGTGTATCGGGGACGATCCCGCTGCAAGAGAGGCCGGAAGGTAGACGGCTCCTGGAGGACGCCAGGGCGGGCAAGTTCACGACCGTGCTGGTCTCCAAGCTCGACCGACTGGGGCGGACGCTGCTCGTTATCGTGGACGCCCACGACCGACTCGACGCCGCCGGCGTATCGCTCCGCTCCGGGCGCGAGCCGATAGACACCTCGACGCCTAGCGGTAGGCTCATCTTCCAGATGCTCGCCAGCTTTGCAGAGTACGACCGCGAGAACATAGCCGAGAGGACGCAGGCCGGGCTTCACCGGGCCTTCCGCGCCGGCAAGTACATGGGGCGCGTACCTTACGGGTATCGGGCCGATGAGAACGCCCGGCTCGTGATCGTGCCGGAGGAGGCCGAGGTGGTGCGTGGGATCTTCCAGAATATCGCTGACGGCACTACTACGCTCTACTACGAAGCGAAGCGCCTGAATGATATGGGCGTGCCCGGCGTAGGGCACCGCTACGGAAGTAAAGAGAGGGTGCCGGGACGGCTCTGGACTGCCACAACCGTTGGCGGCATTGTCCACCAGCGCGCCTACTCCGGCACGCACGAGGTCAGGATCGGCGGGGACGTCATCGAGCGCACGGTCCCGGCCATAGTGAGCCCGGAGCTACAGGAGCGCGCCCGCGCCGCGTTGACCGAAAACAAGCGCCGCCCCCGCCGCGAAGACGCCCGACGATATCTCCTCTCCGGCCTCGTGCGGTGTGAGACTTGCGGATACGGTTGCTCGGGCCATGCCACATGGGGCAAGGGAAAGCGCTACTCGTACTACTCGTGCATAACGAACAAACCGGGGAAGGCCGTGAAGGTCCCACCGCACGGCGCTCCATACGTGCGGGCCGAGTGGCTCGAAGAGACCGTGTGGAGTGATGTGCGGCGCTTCCTCAAGAACCCTGG
>CALMWA010000420.1 GCA_937873125.1 uncultured Actinomycetes bacterium
CATCCGGGAGCTCGGCGTACTTATCAAGGACCTGGACACGGGTCTTCTGGACTTTCCGCACGAGCGCGACGGGCGCGTGGTCTTCCTCTGCTGGCACCCGCCCGAGGAACGGGTCGGTTACTGGCACGAGATAGAAGCCGGCTACGCGGGCCGGAAACCCCTCTAACCGCCCGTGCGGATCGTACTTCAGCGAGTCAGCAGCGCCTCCGTGACGGTCGCGGGCGAGGAGGTCTCCTCCATAGGCACCGGCCTCTTGCTGCTCGTCGGCGTCGCGCAGGGCGATGGCAGGGCTGAGGCCGACTGGCTCGCGGAGAAGGTCGTCGGTCTCCGCATCTTCAACGACGAGGCCGGCAAGATGAACCTGAACGTGCGGGATACCGGCGGCGAAGTGCTGGCAGTTTCGCAGTTCACCCTGCTGGCTGACACCCGCAAGGGTAAGCGTCCCAGCTTCATCCAGGCCGCCGCGCCGGAGGTTGCGCAGCCACTCTTCGATTATTTTTGCGAACGGCTGCGAGCGTCGGGCGTCGAGTCCGTAAAAACAGGGCGCTTCGGAGCGATGATGGACGTCACGCTGGTGAACGACGGCCCGGTCACTATAGTCCTGGAGCGCTAGCCGCCGGGTACGATTCCTTCGACGTAGATGGTCGTCGGCCGGGTGTAGCCTTCACGGCGAACTTGCTCGCGGGAGTCCTCACGTCTGCGGCGTAGCTCGCGCCGGGCCTGATGCGGTATACGCAATCCTTCGGAGTGGTCTTTCTCGGAGAGCACGATCTTATCCAGATGCCTGATTGCGAACGGCGGGGAGGAGATCGAGCGAACGCCGGACAGAACCCGCTCGTGAAGCGCGACGAGCCGTTCCGGCGGTCCTATTCCGTAGAGGATCGCGCCGGAGGACGCGCGTGCCAGTTCCCGAGATAGCTCCTCGTCCTCGATCTGAGCTGCGGCCGTCGAGTCCACGAAGTCGCTCGTCGCCACCCTACCGCCGGGCCTTACAACGCCAACGAGGGCGGCCAGCGCGTCTTCGGCGGGTCGCTCGCGCACGTCCAGTTCGTGAAAGAGACCCGCCGAGTAAACCAGGTCGAAGGCGTCCGCACCGAACGGCGGCTCGAACACGTCTCCCTGCACAAACTGTACCGGGGCGTCGAGATCCATCTCCCGGAGTGATGCCCGCGCCACCGCGAGGCGTTCGCCGTCGGCTTCGAGGGCGGTGAGGCTGCCTTCGGCCCCGATGCGCTGGCTCAATCCTTCGAGCCACAGCGGGGATGCGCCGCCCGCGTAGAGGACCCGTAAACCCTCTATTTCTCCGAGACGATCCAGCTCCCGGTCGCAGAAGGCTATGAGATCTACCTCGAATTCTTCGCGCTCTTCCGGCGTCAGGGGGTCTTCTCGGTATAATCGCTGCGCCATGAAGGTTCTTATAGCAAGAGACATCGTCAAATACCACGGCGGCGACCTGAAGGTCCTGGCCGGGGCGTCGCTCGGCGTGGAGGCCGGAGAGAAGATCGGCCTGGTCGGCCGCAACGGCGCGGGCAAGACGACCTTGCTGGATATCCTGGCCGGCAACTCCGAAGCCGATTCCGGCGGCGTGGAGCGCGTCGGCGACGCGAAGGTCGGTCTGACCTCTCAGAGC
>CALMWA010000421.1 GCA_937873125.1 uncultured Actinomycetes bacterium
CCCTCGTCGTTCCAGAAGTAGATCGGCATCGACGGCATCGGCTCCGTGATAACCAGCTCGCCGACCTCCCCGATGGAGGGGTTTCCATCGCCATCGAAGGCCTCCACCTTCGCCCCGAGCGACCGCGCCTGAAGCTCACCGGTCCGAACCGGCAACAGCGGTACCCCGCCGACGAACGCCGTACACAGGTCCGTACCGCCGCTGGTCGAGAACAACCAGAGGTCCTTCTTTACATGCTCGTAGACCCACTCGAAACCTTCCGGCGGCAGAGGAGACCCGGTAGAGCCCATCGACTTGAGCTTGCCGAGGTCGAAATCCCGTCCCGGCTCGACGCCGGCTTTCATGCAGCCGGTGATGTAGCTGGCGCTCGTCCCGAAGACGGTCATACCGGACTCCTCGGCGAACTTCCACACGACGTTCATGTCGGGGTAGCCAGGGTTGCCGTCGTAGAGGAGCGCCGTCGCGCCGGAGAGCAGGCTCGCGGCGACGACGTTCCACATCATCCATCCGGTGGTCGTGAACCAGAAGAAGCGGTCTTCGGGCGAGAGGTCCATGTGCAGGAGTACCAGTTTGAGATGTTCGAGGAGAATGCCGCTCTGGCTCTGAACTATCGCCTTCGGCAGCCCCGTCGTGCCGGATGAGTACAGCACCCACAGCGGATGGTCGAACGGCACGGGCTCGAACGTCAACTCGGCCCCTTCATGCGCTGCGAGCAACGCGTCCCAGAGGACCACGTCTTCGAGGCCGCTAGTGTCCGGCTCGTCGCTGAGGTACGGCAGAACGATGGTCTTCTCAAGGCTCGGTATCTCGCGCTGCAGCCGCGCCACCACATCCGTCCGGTCGTAATCCTTGCCGCCGTAGCGGTAGCCGTCCACCGCCAGGAGCACCTTCGGCTCTATCTGCTCGAAGCGATCCACCACGCTCCCAACACCGAAGTCCGGAGAGCAGCTAGACCACACCGCGCCGAGCGAGGCGCACGCGAGCAGGGCCACGAGCGCCTCCGGCACGTTCGGGATGTAGGCCACTACCCGGTCGCCACGCCCGACGCCCAGTTCTTTTAGTCCTGCCGCGAACGCCGCCGTCTTCTCGCGCAGCTCGCCCCAGCTCATCTCTGCCAGGGGCCGGATCTCCGACCGGGAGATGATCGCCGGCTCGCCATCACGCGCACGCAGGAAAGCGTGCTCCGCGTAGTTCAACTCCGCCCCGGTGAACCACTCCGCGCCCGGCATGCCGCGCTCTCCCAGCACCGCCGAGTACGGCTTCGCGGCTATCACGCCGCCGTATTCCCACACGCTCCCCCAGAAACCTTCCAGGTCGCTAACTGACCACTCCCAGAGAGCGGCGTAATCCGCGAAGTCGTGGCCCTTCTCGTTCTTCAGCCACTCCATGTAGCGGGTGATGGCGGCGTTAGCCTTGAACTCTTCGGAGGGCTCCCAGAGGAGTGTACCCTCGGCATTTTCGGTCATGCGATCCCCTTTCCCGGTCGTGGCGCCATTCGCGGCCTTATCTACAGAGCGGACGACTTCGAAATGCAACCTTCCCTTAGAACATCTGTCTCACCACTGGGCGGTCGCCGCGCCGTCCATCGTGAGTGAGGCGCCGCTGACGAACGAGGCCTCGGGGGTGCAGAGGAAGGCGACCATCTCGGCGACCTCTTCGGGTTCGACGAGACGCTTTATCGCCGGGCCGGTGAGCATCACTTTCTCTATGACCTCGCTCTCCGGTATCCCGCGCGTCTTGGCCTGGTCCGCTATCTGTCCCTCGACCAGCGGTGTCCGAACGTAGGCCGGGCAGATGCAGTTGGACGTAACACCCTTCGGGCCGCCCTCCAGCGCGATCACCTTGGACAACCCCTCCAACCCGTGCTTGGCCGATATATACGCGGACTTGTACGGGGAGGCGCGCAGACCGTGGACGGAGGAGATGTTGATTACCCGCCCCCATCCCTTCTCGTACATCCCCGGCAACGCCTTACGCACGATACGAAACGGCGCTTCGAGCATTATCCGCAGGATCATGGAGAACTTCTCCGGCGGGAAATCCTCCATCGCCGCGACGTGCTGCACCCCGGCGTTGTTCACCACGATATCCGCGTCTATTTCGAGGCCATCTAGCACGTCATAGTCTGAAAGATCCGCCTGAAGCGCCTCGCCCCCGATCCGGCCCGCGACCTCCCTGGCAGCGTCGCCGTTCAGGTCCAATACCGTCACCGCCGCGCCCGCCTGGGCCAACCGCTCGGCGCAGGCTTTTCCGATACCGCTCGCCGCCCCGGTGACGAGGGCGCTACGTCCGGTCAGGTCCACGTTTACGGTGGAACGCGCCACCGCGATGGAAGCTTCGTCCATATTCCTCTCCCCTTCGAGAAACTCTCCTGTCCACGCCGGTTGCACCGGCAGTAGCAGTATAGATGATGCCCGGCCGGCTAGGTTGTGGTTGGCTCTCGTCCGCTCTCGGAGATGAGCCGGCGCTCCTGCTCATGCGTCGCGTTGATGTCGTCCCGGAAAGTCTCGGAGGCCAGTATGACCGAGATCACGGTGATGAGGGCCAGCACGATCATGTACACCGCGACCGCCCCGTAGCCGAACGCCGCGAGCAGCGAGACCGCGATCAAGGGCGCGAGCCCGCCCGCGAACACGGAAGCAAGCTGGTAACCAACCGACGCCCCAGAGTAGCGCACCCGCGTGCCGAACAGCTCGGAGAAGTAGGCCGCCTGCGGCCCGTACATCGCGTCATGCCCGACGTTGAAACCCAGGATTATGGCGAGCCAGATCAGGACCGACACCTCGGTGTTGAGCAGCCAGAAGAACGGGAACGCGAACAGCACCGAGAACACCGCCCCGAACAAGTAGACCGGCCTGCGTCCTATCCTGTCGGAGAGCGCCCCGAACATGGGTATCGTAGCGAGCCCGATGGCCGACGCGATAATGACGCCCGTAAGTCCGGTATTCTGCTCCAGGCCCAGCGTCGTGGTGATGTAGGTGAGCACGAAGACGGTCGTGACGTAGAAGGTCCCGTTCTCGGCGACGCGCATCCCCATCGCCAGGAAGACGTTCTTCGGATAATGGCGGAACACGTCTATGATCGGCATGTTCGCCTCGGTCCCGCTCTCCTTGACCTGTGCGAAGGACGGGGTCTCCAGGATCTTGAGCCGGATAAACAGCCCCACCCCGACGAGCAGGATGCTGAACAGGAACGGCACCCGCCAGGCCCACGCCTCCGGGAAGATGGACGTGGAGGCGAAGAAGACTATGTTAGCCAACAGAAGGCCCGCCGGAACCCCCATCTGCGGCCAGCTACCGTAGAAGCCGCGCCGTCCCTCGGGGGCGTGCTCGACGGCCATGAGGACCGCGCCGCCCCACTCGCCGCCGACCCCGATGCCCTGGCAGAAACGCAGGACGACGAGCAGTATCGGGGCCATGACCCCGATGGACTGGAAGGTAGGCAGGAGACCGATCAAGAACGTCGCCACGCCCATGATCAGGAGCGACAAAACAAGCATGGACTTGCGTCCGATCCTGTCCCCGAAGTGCCCGAAGACGAGCCCGCCGAGCGGCCGCGCCGCGAACCCTACCGCATACGTCGAGAACGCGGCCAGCGTACCCGCCGTGTCGCTGAACTCCGGGAAGAACAGCGTCCCGAAGACCAGCGCCGCCGCCGTCCCGTAGAGAAAGAAGTCGTACCACTCGATAGCCGTCCCGACGAAGCTCGCCAGCGCTACCTGACGGATCGAGGACGTCTGGCCGGTGTTCTCCCCACCTGCTCGCTCCATATTCCCTCCTATCCTTCGCGCTCTACCCAGGCGCGAGGTTTCCCTTACATCGGAACGTTATCACGAATGACTTCTCCGGTCTTCTCAGCCCTCCCGCAGCGCCGCCTCCACGAAGTGCAGCCGGTCGTTCCCCCAGAACATCTCCTCGCCCACGAAGATCGCCGGCGCCCCGAACACGCCCCGCTCTATCGCCGCGTCGGTCGCCTCCTTGAGTGCCCCTTTCGCCTCCGGGGCGCCGGCACCCTCCAATACCTCCGCCGGCTCCACCCCTATGCGCCGCGCAACCTCGGAGATAGGGCCGTCCTCGTCGGCCTTTACGCCCTCCGGCGCTCCACCCTCCTCCCAGTACAGCGCGAACGCTTCGCGGGTGAACGGCTCCAGCTCTCCGCGCGTCTTCAGGAACATCGCGGCGCGCATGGTCTTGATGGTGCGGAAAGGGAAGGGGTCCGGGAACTTCATCGGCAGGCCGTAGTATTCGGCCCAGCGGTGGATATCCTTCGCGGAGTACCGGCCCTTGACGCGGTTGTCTACCGGGGCCTGTATACCGACGGTATTGTGGACCGCCCCGAGAAGCATCGGACGCAACACGATCTCCGCTCCGTGCTCCGAGCAGATCTCTCGCAACCTCCCATACGCCAGATATGAATACGGGCTGACAAGATCATAATGGAACTCTACCTGCTTCAAGCCACTCCTTCCCCTCTATGCCTTCTCTCAAGGTACACCACCACCCGAACCGCCGCCCGGAAAATAAGTCCTCACCATCGCTTGACAACCCAATCCGCCCTGTGTACAGTACCGCGCGTCGATATTGACTATAGATTTAGTAGACAAAATAGAGTTAGGGAGGAATGGTACAAGATGAGGAATTTGATCGTTCTGGGAATAGTTGGTTTTATCGCCCAGTTGGTTGACGGGTCTCTGGGTATGGCTTACGGGGTTACGTCCACGACGCTGCTATTAGCGATTGCGGGGCTCACGCCGGCTCTAGCCTCCACCGTGGTTCACATTTCCGAGGTCGGCACCACGCTGGCGTCCGGGGTATCACATTGGAGATTCGGCAACGTGGACTGGAGCAAAATCGTCTGGATGGCCGTGCCGGGTGGTATCGGCGCGTTCCTGGGCGCTTACGTGCTGGTCTCGGTCATATCCGCGGACGCCGCCAAGCCCATCGTCGCGGTCTTCCTGTTCCTCCTCGGCGCCTACGTGCTGGTCCGCTTCGCGTTCAACCGGACCCGCCGGATCATCGACGAGCGCCCGATCTCGCGTAAGTTCCTCGCTCCGTTGGGGCTGGTAGCTGGCTTCCTGGACGCCGTCGGCGGCGGTGGCTGGGGGCCGATCTCCACGCCGACCCTCCTCTCCTCCGGGCGGATGGAACCGCGTAAGGTCGTCGGTACGGTAGACGCGAGCGAGTTCGTCGTCGCGCTCTCGGCCAGCGTCGGTTTCCTCCTCGCGCTGAGCTTCGCTGAAGTGCCCTGGGGCATCGTCGGCACCCTCCTGGTCGGCGGTCTGGTCGCCGCCCCGATCGCGGCCTGGGTCGTCCGTCACTTGAACGCCCGCGTCCTCGGCACGGCGGTCGGAGGCTTCATCCTGCTCACCAACGCAAACACTTTCCTCGGGGCCGTAGGATTCAACCCGAGCTTCAACATAATCGTCTACCTGGCGATCATCGCGATCTGGGTAACGGCCCTCTTCTTCGCCATCAAGGCTCTCCGTCAAGATCAGGAGCCCGTGCTCGAATCCTAATAAAAGGAAGAAAACTCGAAAGTTTCGCCGGGCCGGGGCTCTAAGAGCTTCGGCCCAATTTGTTTCCGGCTGCTAACCTCTAGAGGGCCCACAGCCTAATATTGGACGGAACGGTTTACGTCTCGTCTGCACTCAACTGAACTCTACGGCATCGTTACTCCTATGCTACGAGGAGCAACCGAGTTCTCGGAAATTCCAAAACCTTCAAAAAAGTCCACTTGTCTGCTTGACGTTCGAACGCTCTTTGGCTACTATGCCGCCATTGTTAACTAATTTAGTAGACAAAATGGAGATAATGAGTAAAAGGGCTTTTCAGAACCTAGCCAAGCACGAGCGCGAACAGCACCCCACCGCCGACGGCCACGGCAAAAACACTCGCAACCAGCACGCCCACCAGACGCCACCGGAACAAGCCACCTAGCAGCACGACCTCCGGCACGCTCACCCCCATGCTCGTTATGACGAGGGCAACGACGGCGCCGATGCCGACGCCCTTCTCTAGGAGAGCCGCCGAGATCGGGAAGAAAGTCTCGGCGTTCACGTACATCGGCACGCCCAGAGCCGCGGCCAAAGGTATCGCGAAAGGCTGCTCGGGGCCGGCTACCGCGACCACCCAGGAGGTTGGAACCAACCCGTAAATCGCCGCCCCCGCCGCAGTACCGACCAAGAGGTAGGGCAGCGCAGGCACGAAGAACGCCCAGGCGTCGGCCCATGCCCGGCGCCAGATCGATCCCTTCGCCGGACTCGTAGCTTCGCACCCCGAAGGCTCCACGCCGGGTCCAGCGGCCCCTCGCAGCGACTTCACGTCCTTTTCGAGGCCGAGCCTCGCAAAGAACGCGCCGATCAAGATCGAGGCCGAGAAGGTGAGGACCGCGTAGACGATGGTCCCCTCGACGCCTATTAGGAAGACGAGCACGCCGAGCACCACAGGGTCCAGGAGCGGCGAGGCGAAGAGGAACGCCATCGTGGGCCCGAAAGGCACCCCGCTCCTCAAGAGCCCCACCAAAACCGGTATCGTCGAGTACGAGCAGAAGGGCGTCACTGCGCCCAGCGTCGCCCCGACGAGGTAGCCGGTGACGGGCCGACGCCGCTCGAACAGGGAGCGAACCCTTTCTTGCGGTATCCACGCCTGCAACAGCCCCACGAGGAGGCTCAGGGCCAGGAAGAGCGCGACCAGCTCCGCGGTGGTAAACGGGAACCA
>CALMWA010000422.1 GCA_937873125.1 uncultured Actinomycetes bacterium
GAACAAGTGGTACTTCGACGAGCTGTACGACCTGGTCTTCGTCCGGCGCACCGGCGATCGCGCGCTGTCACGCCAGGAAATTCGCGTCGTCATCAACCCCAAAGGGAGCAATCGTATCGGCCCGCAGGTGGTCATCGACCTGCCGGCGCCGGATGTCACAGCGCCGGCGTCGCAGCCGTGTCTCCGATTTCACCAAGGGCAAACGCCGCCATCACCCGGACGTTCCGGTCGATGCCGTTGAAATAGGCCTTGCCGAGCTGGTCGACGGGCCTGCAGCCGCGGTAATACCCAAACTGGCGGATGAAGGCCCTGTATCGCTGAGCGAGGACGAGCGCCTAGATATGGCGCGGTTCATCTCGCTTCAAGTGGTGCGCAGCCCAGCGGAGCGCGAGCAATTCATGAGGACGATGCGCTTCCTGCACGAAGAAGTTTTTCGTGATGTAATCTCAGCGCCTGGTGCCGCGGCCCGGTTACGCTCCAAAACAGGTGACGCGCGGATTACTGAAGACACGCTCCGGCAGCTGCGGGAAGCGATGGGAACTGGCGAGCTAAAGATCGATGTTCACCGGGATCGTTGGCTTGCTCATCTGATGCAAGTGATGATGAACTTCGACTTTCATGAGCTGATTGCGAATCTCCCTTGGCGTGTCGTGCGCAGCACGACAAGGGATTTTGTCGTTTCAGACAATCCCGTCGTGCGCGCACGAGTGCGTGCTCAGCGACTGGGTGAACGTAGCGCTGGTTGGCTCGCCCCCTCGATTGAGGCGACTCTTCCGCTTGACCCCCGTTCGACTCTTGTGCGAGCGGATCTGACCGACGGCGTCGGTTACGCTAGCGACGCGTGGGTGCGTGATGTTAACCGTCGCAGCGCTGCCGCTTCACATGCAGAGTTCTACTCCGCAGTGCCGCGGCCCGACCTCCTGCCAGCCCTTGCTTATGTCCGACTGCCCTAGTACGTCCGTCTTTATGACCGGCCCCAGCACGAACGCGACCGGCGGGATAGTCAGTATGGCTCCCATGATGGCTCCTATAAAACCGAAGCCCAGGAAGTCGCTGCGAGTGATGGGATCTTTCTGTAGTTCCGTCAACGTGTGGCCCCTTCTAGACTCTCACCGAGCGCCGACCCTACCTGCCGAACCCGCTAGGCGGCGGGCCGCTCTCGACGGTGTAATCGGGCTGATTATATACCGTGTACGGCACCCTCGAATTAGATTTCATGAGCCCCATGTCGAGCGCCACGACCGCCGCGAGAATTCCGAGAGCGAGCAGCGTAACGCGGTAAGCAGTCCCCGGAGAACCGTACCGGAAACGCATCCGGCCCCGCAGGTAAGTGACGAAGGCCCCGAGGGTGGCGAGCAACATTATCAGGATGGCAATGTAGCGCAGGTAGAAGAACGCCGACTCGTAAGGCACGCTCGCCAGCGGAGAGATCGAGTACACCCCCGCCACCGCCGCCACGAGCCCGAAGAAGCGGATCGGGACACGCCCGCCACGATCCGGATGCCGTCCCGCCCCCATATACATCGCGATGTTCGCGAGCACGAAGAGTCCCACGACCATCAGCAAGTTGAGATACAGGAGGTTCGAAGTGTCGCCGGAGGTGAGCCGCTCGTAGGCCCCGCCCCGCGCGCTCTCCTCCGCCGGGCTCCCCGGCACCGAAAGCTTCATCGAGTAGACGATAGCGAAGCCGACGAGCGGCTGTACGATCAGGAACCCGGTGCCCCACGTCAGCCCGACGGACGTACTCCAGTCATAGAACGCCCGGTCCGCTTGTGTCTTGGATCGAATATACATAAAAGCGGCCCAGGCGGCGAGCGCGAAGGCCGGCCACGACAGGTTTGCGAACGTGCGGTGCAGGAGCATCTCGACGAACATAGGGTTGAAGATGCCCTGGAATGCGACGCCTATGCTCTCGATGTTGCTGCCGCTGAGTGGCGTGCTGTTCGGTCCCCCACCGGTCGTCATGTAGGTATCGATACCCGTCATGATCAGCATCCAGATCCAGATAAAGAACCCCATCGTGAAACCGAGCGCTATGTGCCGCTTTTTCTTGAGCACGCTGTAACGATCCCACTTGTAATAGTAGCTGTACATTCCCCACAGAGAGAGGACCATCGACAGCATAGCGATGGCGATAAAGTAGAAGAAGTGAGTGAAGAGCGACGTAGTCACCCTAGGATAGAAGCCTACCAGCAACACCACGAAGAGCACCGCGAACGTCGCCCCAGTACTAAAGGTAAGGACGTTGAAGCGGGCCATCGAGTGCGCGAGGCGGTCCATGCGCGGGCTTCCCGTCCGGGCGCCCCACGCCTGCAACACCGGCGCTGCCAGGGCGAAGCCAACGAATATCTGCGCGAAGAACATGTGGACGATCATCGAGAAGCCCGTGATAAACCGCGGCCCGCCCATGCCCTCGAACGCACTCGAAAGATCCGCCTGCGCCAAAAACTGGAGTGTCGAAATGGTTGCTGTACCCACGCTCTGAACTCCTATCTAGTGCCTTCTGGGGCGGTGCCCTCACGAGTCTCTCCTACACGACTCACCGGCTCTCCGGTGCTCGAACCGGAGAACGATCCGGCACGTCTCAGTGTAGCCTGGTGTACGGCCCTCGGTTCCAGCCGCTGGTTGACGATATAGTACATGGCGCCGTTGCGCTGCATGGCTTCGCGTATCGGACGGATCAGGCGCCGCTCCCGCGTGGAGGCGAAGATGAGGACCTTCCCCATCTCGAACTCATCGTTCCAGGTGCCGGCTTCTTCTCGCGGCGCCTCCATCTCCATGAGTATCGGCGAGACCCCGACCCTTGTGAGCGAGCCCGCGACCAGGATGGCCGCCAGCGAGATGAAGACCATCAGCGTCGGCACTCCGATAGCTGGGGTCGTGAGCGCGAAGAAGATCCCGAACACGACGAAGGCTATCGCAAAACCTATGGGTACTTCGAGCCCCCGCCGGTCGCCGGGAACCACAATGTAGCGCGTACCATCCGGGAACGGCTCGGGGGCGGACATGTCTTGGCGCTTTAGTACGACCGTCAAGTCGTCGCGGCCAACACCGAGATCCCGGATCTCCGTCACGGCCTGATTGAGCTCGGCCCCGTCGCTAATCACCCCTATAACGGTGTAATCGGAGCCTGATCTAGGCTCTTCCCGCCCTCGTTCCAAAACCTACCTCCACAAAGGGTGACTTTTCGTCCACCCTCTTCCGGGTTTTTCGCCGGGTAACAGCATACATTGTTGAAACCGGCCACACCACCCACCCTTGTCGGCGTTGGATAGCTCGTTCACATTCTGCTGTCCAACGACCGCCCAGCGCTGTGAACGCGGCCCCACCTTTAGGCCTCCACTCCGGTAAACTGCGCACTGTGGATACTCGCAACAACAATCAGACATCGACTCTGGGCCGCTACGAAGACGACCACTACGATCCGCCGGGGCTAGGAGCCTGGATCCGTCGCAACCCCTGGCTTTTAGTGCGACTGGGCATGGTTATGATCTTTACCTTCTGCGCCTATCTCGCGGCGGCGAACCTGTCATTCGGTCTGGTGGGAGACCCGACTGTCATAACCGCCGAGCAGATCAACCGTGGCGAGTTGCCCGCCGGCATAGAGCAGGGCGACTACGTCGAGGTGCGCGGCACACCGAGCGTCGGCTCCGAACTGCGTGTCCTCGGCACCCCCGAGTCAGAGGTGGGCGTTGTATCCCGTTATACGAGCGCGAACTACTTCTACTTCCGACTGAAAAACACAGCAGACAACCTGCTGATCCAAAAGGCTCAGGCTCCCCCGGACTTCGAAAACCCACCGAACGTCTTTAGAGGCAAACTGGCGACGGTGGGAACGGTCATCTTCTACGACACTACTCAGCAAGGACTGAAGCAAGCTGGCTTGCCGACCAGGGAGACGATCCCCGTCATCGAGAGCAGTGACACGCCACAATACTATCGTCAACTCTTCCCGGCTTACCTGATCATCATCAGCCTCTGGCTGCTCTCCGTGATCTATCTACTGTGGAGAAAGAACAAACCATTCCTAGATTAACCCTTTCAACACTCTAAAGTTCCGGCCCGATTCAGACGTAGGGCGTTGCGTTTGATCGGAACGCTCTTGGCGCGATATGCCCAGCGAAAAGCGTTTACGCACTGACGTACGGGGGTATACGAGCTCGATGAAAGTTACCGCAAAGTAGGGCATCTGCTATATTGCGGGCTGGATGTCGTCCAGCGCAACATGTATTGGCACGAGAGGGGGAGGTGAGAGCGCATAAGCATCGCGGGCATCGCAGTGTTGATAGTGATAGGTTTGATCGCTGGAGCCCTGGCAAAGTGGGTAATGCCGGGACCAGACCCAGGCGGCATCATCGTAACCATCCTTATCGGTGTAGCCGGCGCCTTTTTGGGCGGCTACCTTCTGGGGCCGTTATTTGGAAGCGAGGGGACGAGTTTGTCTCTCGGTTCCATTCTCACAGCAACCTTGGGAGCGATCATTCTGCTGGCAGTGTACAGATTGATCACCCGGCGAGCGGCATAATCGGTATGGGTGTTCCGGCAAGTGTAAGCTAGAGGCATCAGTTAACGAAGGTAAGGAGACCAAGAGATGACTGAACAAAGGACCGGAAGCTCGGGCAGCAGCACGAGCAGCACTGGCTCCAACAGCGGTGGCAGCCCGCTGCAGACCGACCGCGGCAATACCATCATCCAGGACACTGTCGTCTCGAAGATCGCCGGCATAGCGGCGCAGGAGGTCGAAGGCATTCGCATGGGTGGAGGCGGCTCGCAGGCTGT
>CALMWA010000423.1 GCA_937873125.1 uncultured Actinomycetes bacterium
GCCCGGAGCAGCGCCAGGAGCAACACCACGTACCGCTCGTCTTTCTCCAGGTAGAGCGCCACGCGCATTCCAGGGCCGCATCCGCTCTCCAGGAGCTTCCTGGCCGTGGCGGAGACCTGGCGGTCGAGGTCCGCGTAGGTGAATGTGGCGTTAGGCCTCAAAATGGCCGGCGCGTCCGGCGTGGCGAGCGCCGCCACGCGTAGGGGGCAGGGGATCCCCATCATCTCGAACGTCCGGTCCACAGAACGATGTTATCCGATGAGTGCTTCCCTGTATGGGGATCTTCACCTCGATTCCGGCTAGAAATTGCCCGGTCGTTACCAGAGCGTTAACAGAGTGGAACTGTTCACAATCGGCGCTCGACACTATATGCCCGCCACATACACTATGGCCTCGTTTCGAGAACGATCACGTCTTCGGAGGTGAGAGTTAGTGAAGGAGACGCTCTACGACATAACGTTGCGGGATTCGGAGAAGTACGAGAATCTCGCCCAGCGGGTAGCCGAGTAGCACCCGAAACCTACGGTTACAGAGAGGAACGACCATGAGAATAGCTTTCATCGGCCCGCCAGGAGCGGGCAAGAGCACCCAAGCCCGGAAGCTCGCGCGGGCTTTGCCGCACTGGAATACGAGCCCCCGGCTCTCTACCGGGGAGTTGGTGCGGGCTCAGATAGAGGCGGGGACGGATCTCGGCCGCACGTTGGGAGGGCAATACGAGCGCGGCGAGCGCGTTGACAGCGCAACGATACTCTCGCTAATACTTCCGCGCGTGAGGCGGGCTGGCGGTTGGATCCTGGACAACTTCCCAGCCGATGTCGCGCAGGCACGGGCGCTGGACGAGGACCTTGAAGAACGCGGCTCCGGGGGCCTCTCCCGCGTGATACTTCTCGAAGGGCCATCCGAGGAGGACCTGATCCAGCGCGTCCTCGACGGCCGGGTGACCAGCCAGGCCACGAGAGACGTCTACCACCTCCTAAACGATCCCCCGCCCGAAGAGAGGACGGACCCAGGACCCTTCGAACGCCGCAACGACGATACGGAAGAGTCCCTCCGCAGGAACCTGCAGGCCTACCGGAGCGAAGCGGAAGCACTCAAGCAACACTACGAGGCGCGGGGCGTGCTCTCCGCCGTGGATGCCCGTAAACCCATAGACGAGGTCGCGGAAGATGTCCTGGAAGTGCTCGGACATCCCGAGAAGCCGGAGTTCTACACACTCCCCTCAAACAGCCAAACAGCTTAGAAGAAACAGCCGGTTCGTCCTCCCCCTCAGCGGTGAGGACCAATATGGATGAGCTGGCTGCGTACCACTCCTCGCCCGAACGCCACGGTCTCCGAAACGTCGAGGCGTGGCGCGGGCAGCGGGAGGCGTGGCTCCACCACGTCTTCGGCGAGGCGCCGGTAAGTATCCAGGCCGGCCGGGATCTCTTCTTTCCCGATCCCGGCGGCCAGCGCCACCAGGGCCGCCGTCCCGACGCCCGTCTCGTACGCCGAGCTTATGACGGGCCGCATCCCGAACTCCAGCGCCCGTGCCGCCAGCCGCAGGGTCCGTGAGACGCCACCGAGCAGGGCCGGCTTGAGCACGACCGCGCTGGCGTAGTGATGCTTCTCCAACGCCTCCGGGGCCATACCGACCAGCGACTCGTCCAGAGCGACCGGGATGTTGCAAGTCCTTGCGAATTCTCCGAGACCCGCCGGGTCGGTCAGCGGTTCTTCGATGTACTCGATCCCCAACCCCGACACGCCGCGAGCGAAACTCGACCCCTCCTCGAAACTCCAGGCCCGGTTCGCGTCCAGCCGCAGCGAGACGCCCTCGCCGAGGGCCTCACGCACCGCGCGGACGAGCCCGACTTCTTCCTCCACCGCACGGCCGCCGACCTTCAGCTTGACGGCCTCGTAACCTGCGCTCCGCATCCGGCGAGCTTCTTTCAACACTTCGGCCGGCGAACCGGTGAGCAGTCCGTTCACGGGCACGATGGTTCTCGGGCGGGGAGAGATCACGCCGGCAAGCGTTACACCATGGGTTGCGGCATACAGGTTCCATCCGGCCGTCTCGAAACCGAAGCGGACGGACGGCGCGAGGTTCATGCTGTCCAATTCGC
>CALMWA010000424.1 GCA_937873125.1 uncultured Actinomycetes bacterium
CGAGCGGGGGCCATCTCTGTCGGCAAGACGAACACCCCCGAGTTCGGCGCGGGATCGCAGACGTTCAACGCTGTCTTCGGCGCGACGAAGAACCCCTACGACCTCTCGAAGACCTGCGGCGGTTCGAGCGGCGGCGCGGCGGTGGCCCTGGCCTGCGGGATGCTACCCATCGCCGACGGTTCGGATATGGGCGGGTCGCTCAGGAACCCGGCGGCGTTCTGCAACGTCGTGGGTCTGCGGCCGTCGCCCGGCAGAGTACCATCGTGGCCGTCGATGGCGCCGTGGTCGCCGCTCTCCGTGGAGGGTCCGATGGGCCGCTCCGTCGAGGACGTCGCCCTGATGCTCTACGCGATGGCCGGGCCGGACCCGCGCGCTCCGCTCTCCATCTCCGAGCTGGGGGACGGGTTCCATCCGCTCCCGGAGCGGAACTTCCGGGGGATGCGGGTCGCCTGGAGCCCGAACCTCGGAGAACTCCCGGTCGAGCGGCGGGTGCGAGAGGTCTTCGATGAGAGCGCAAAAGTGCTGGAGGATATCGGGTGCGAGGTCGGGGAGGCGGCGCCGGATCTCTCCGGGGCGGACGAGGTGTTCAAGGTGCTGCGGGCGTGGCAGTTCGAGCTCGCCTACGGTGGGCTGCTCGACTCCCACCGGGAACTCCTGAAGGACACGGTAGTGTGGAACATCGAGGAGGGCCGTCAGCTCACCGGGCCGCGGATCGGGGCGGCGGAGAGGCTGCGGGCGGAGGCCTTGGAGCGGGTGCGGCTTTTTATGGAGCGCTACGAGTTCCTGGTCCTGCCGACGACGCAGGTCGCGCCCTTCGACGTACGGACACCCTACGTGGAAGAGATAGATAGCGAGCCGATGGAGACGTACATAGACTGGATGAAGTCCTGCTACTACATCACGGTGACGGGGCTGCCGGCGGTCTCCGTTCCGGGCGGGTTCACGCCGGAAGGACTGCCGGTCGGGGTGCAGATCGTGGGCCGCTGGCGCGACGAGCGCGGCGTCCTGCAACTCGCCCGCGCCTTCGAGCGGGCCACACGTTTCGGAGAGCGGCGGCCGGAGCTACCCTAGATCCACGCTGGGAGCCGGATGCTCGGCCGGTATACTAGCCGTATGGACCTCTTCGACTCCTCCGGCTCCGAGAGCCTGGCCCGCCGCGCCCCGCTCGCCGAACGCTTGCGTCCGAAGACCCTCGATGAGGTCGTCGGACAGGCGCACCTGACGGGCGAGAATGGGCCGCTGCGGGTCGTGGCGGAGCGCGGCAGGATCGGCTCTCTCGTCCTCTGGGGTCCGCCCGGCACCGGCAAGACGACGCTCGCCCGCGTGCTCGCCAGCACCGTGGAGGACGAGTTCGTCCCCCTGAGCGCCGTAACGAGCGGGGTGAAGGACCTTCGCGGCGCTCTGGATGCTGCCCGCGAGCGCCTCAAGTACGAGGGGCGTGGCACGCTCCTATTCGTGGACGAGGTCCACCGCTTCAACAAGGTACAGCAGGACGCGCTGCTTCCGGCGCTCGAAGAGGGACTGGTGGACTTTATCGGGGCGACGACGGAGAACCCGTCTTTCGAGGTAACAGCTCCGCTCCTCAGCCGCTCGCGGGTGCTGCGGCTGCGTTCGCTCTCTGAGGAGAACCTGGGCGCTTTGCTGGAGCGTGGTCTCGGAGAGCTGGGAGCCCGGATCTCGGACGATGCTCGCGAGTACCTGCTCCGGCTCGCGGGCGGGGACGGGCGGCGGATGCTGAATGCCCTGGAGGTCGCGGCGGCGGGGACGAAGGACATCGATGTCGCGGATGTGTAGCGGGCGGTAGGGCGGCGGGCGCTACGCTACGGGCGCGAGGAGCACTACGACGTCATCAGCGCGTTCATCAAGAGCGTGCGCGGCGGCGACCCGGACGCGGCGCTTCACTACCTGGCACGCATGATCGAGGCTGGGGAGGACCCGGTGTTTATCGCGCGGCGGCTCGTCATACTGGCCTCCGAGGACATCGGCAACGCCGACCCGCACGGTTTACCGCTCGCAACGGCGGCGGCCCAGGCCGTGCAGATGATCGGTATGCCCGAGGGCCGCATCCCGCTGGCCCAGGCCACCACGTATCTGGCCTCCACCGCGAAGTCCAACGCCGCCTACGCCGGCATCAACGCCGCGCTAGACGACGTGCGCCGCGAAGTAACGCCGGAAGTCCCCATGCACATCCGAAACGCCCCGACGAGTCTAATGAAAGACGAGGGCTACGGCGCGAACTACCGCTACACGCACACCGACGAGCCCGAGGGCATGAACGACCACTATCTGCCGGAGGAGCTTACCGGGCGTGTCTACTACGAGCCCAAAGAGAGCGGGACGGAGGCGACGTTCAAGGAGAGGCTGGACCGGTGGCGCGCGGAGCGCGAGAAGCGCGGAGGGTGAGTATCAGGCGGTAGTCTCTTGACTCTGTCGGTCTTCTGACGGGGGCCGCGGATCGCTCTCACTGTCCAGGGCGGTCTTCTCGTTGGTGGCGAGGAGTAGCGAGAGGAAGACGAAGGGCTCGAACCAGGTGACGTAGGGGTAGAACCAGTAGTTGGTCGGTAGCTGGACGGCTATGACGAGGGCTGCAGAGAGAGCGGCGAGGCGCCGCACGGTGCGTTTGCGGGGGAAGATGGCGACGAGGACGGCGCAGTCGACCAGCGAGAGATTGCCCTTGAAGGGGAGGATGAAGGCGTAGGCGGTG
>CALMWA010000425.1 GCA_937873125.1 uncultured Actinomycetes bacterium
CACGGGTGCCTGGACGCCGTGATCCTGGATCTCGGTCTCATCGGGCGCCGTAACTACTACACCGGCGCGGTATACGAAGCGTACGCTTCCGGACTGGGCTTCAGCATCGCGAACGGCGGGCGCTACGACAACCTGCTCAAACGCTTCGGCGAGCCACTGCCCGCTACGGGTTTCGCGATATCCATCGAGCGCCTCATCTCCGCCATGCCCGGAGAACCGGGACCCGCGGGCCTCGTGCTCGTCGGGGCATCGGTGGAAGCTTCGATGACCGCCCGGCGTCTTCGCTCGCTCGGTGTTCCAGTCCTACACGTCGCCGAGGATCTCTCCAGGCAAGATGCTACCGTATACGCGCACTCCGTCGGGGCCGCATGGGCTGCTTACCCGAACTCTGGGGGTCTGGATCTCTGGCCGGTTGAGGTGGGTGGCGGGTCCGAGATGGTGTCGCTGGAGGGTGTTGCCGGGAAGGTTCTCGCGTGATCGGGCGTCCGGAGGGACTAAGGGTGGCGGTGCCGAAGGGCGCTATCTTCGAGGACGCCCTGGCGGCTCTCGGTAGCGCGGGACTCCCGGTAGACGTACTGCGCGAGGACGGACGCAAGCTGCTCTACGAGGCGGAGGGCACGCAGTTCATCGTCAGCCGGCCGTCCGACGTGCCGGTCTTCGTGGAGTACGGGGCGGCGGATATCGGGATCGTGGGCAAGGACGTGCTGGAGGAGCAGGAGCCGAACGTCATGGAGCTCAGGGATCTCGGGACGGGTGAGTGCCGCATGATCCTGGCGGCTCCCTCCGGCGAGGCGGAGCGGGTACGCGCCGAGATAGACCGGGCCGAGGTCGTCCGGGTGGCGACCAAGTTCCCGAGAATCGCGCGCCGGTACTTCGAGGGGCTGGGACGGCAGGCGGAGATCATCGAGCTTCACGGCTCCATCGAACTTGCGCCGCTCGTCGGGCTTGCGGAGTGCATCGTGGACCTCACGGCTACCGGCACCACGCTGCGCGAGAACGATCTGGTGATCATGGATGAGATCTCCTACTCGACCGCCCGCCTGATCGCCAACCGGGGCGCATACCGCCTCCGCAACCGCGAGGTCGCCGCCCTCGCCGCCGCCATGCAGGGGACCGGAGATCGTGTTGGCTAGAACCCTCGACGCCCGCGACCGCAGTCCCGAGGATCTCGTCCGGGAACTGCGCCGTCCCGGTGGATTCCTCTCCCCGCGAGTGCGCGATTCGGCGCGCCGGATAGTGGAAGATGTACGAGAGCGGGGCGACGACGCCCTCATCGAGTACACGGAGCGGTTCGACGGCGTGCGGCCAGACCCCATCAGGGTGCCGGAGGCTGAGATCGCCGTCGCGCGGGAGGCGCTCGCCCCGGAGGTCGAGGAGAGCTTCCGGGTCGCGATTGAGAACGTGCGGGCGTTCCACAAGCGGGAGATGGATCGCTCGTGGGAGATCAGCCGCAACGGAGCGACGACCGGGCAGCGCGTGCGGCCCCTGCGGCGGGCCGGCATCTACACGCCGGGCGGACACGGCGCGTACCCCAGCACGCTCGTGATGGCCGGTGTCCCGGCCCAGGTGGCGGGGGTCAGCAGCATCTGCGTCTGCGCGCCGCCAGGCCCTGATGGACAGGTGAGCAAGTGGGTGCTGGCCGTCGCGGGGCTTCTCGGGCTGGGTGAGATCTACGCCGTCGGCGGCGCTCAGGCCATTGGGGCGATGGCTTATGGCACGGAGAGCATCGCGGCGGTCAACAAGATCGTCGGTCCCGGCAATGATTACGTGACGGCGGCAAAACTTGAGGTCTTTGGCATCATCGGGGTGGACGCGCCGCAGGGACCGAGCGAGGTCGTCGTGATCGCCGACGCGAGCGCCTTCCCGGAGCGCGTCGCCCGCGACCTCATGGCCCAGGCAGAACACCTTTCCGGCGCCTCCGCCATCCTGCTCACCCCGAGCGCGAACCTCATCGAGGAGGTTGAGCCGCTGCTCACCGGAGAGCCGGCGGAGCTGATAACGCTGGTGCGGGTGCGGGACGCGGATCAGGCCGTCGAGATCTCCAACGTCTACGCCCCGGAGCACGCCCACGTTATCTCCGAGGATTACGAGATCATCGTACAGAACCTCGACGCGGTCGGGATGGTCGCCATCGGCGATTTCAGTCCCGTCGCCCTCGGAGACTACGCCGCCGGACCCTCGCATGCGCTTCCCACAGGCGGCGCGGCCTCGTGGGCCTCCGCCCTCGGCACCCACGACTTCACCGTCCGCACCAACTACATCCACTTCACGCAGGACGCCCTGCGCGAGATCGGGCCGCACGTCGAACGCCTCGCCCGGCTCGAAGGCTTCGAGAACCACGCAGCGAGCGTTGAGGTGCGACTAAAGTAAGCCGAAGCTAAGACAGGACTCGGCGAATAAATGTGCTACATAGCAGTGCGAGAATGGACAAGCCAACAACGATAAATCGTGGACCACCAGTCTCGCCAACGGACACCTTCTCTACCGACGGGCGAGAAACCGGCTCTCGCACAGGCCCGAGCCGCCTCCTTCGCGATTGTTTCCTTTGGGTCTTCGGCCAACAAGCGGCAGTAATCGGCGGCGAAGACATCACCCCCGATAATAAGCGAGCCATCCTCCGTGACCTCGTACTTCGGAGGTGATGGACCGATGAGCTTGCCTTCCTCGTCCGCCGTCAAATCGTCGGTGGAGTTGATCGTCCGTGACACATCCTTCGGCGGGAAACCTGCTGCCTTGCATAACTCGACGGCTTCATTGGCAACCGGTGCGGGGAGGCTTTTGCACCCGACAGCGACGTCACCGCCGTAGATAAGTGTGCCGTCAGCAGTGACCATATACGCGCCACGTGAGTAGTTGCCCGGTGGAGGTACATAATCTCCCGACGCCGTACCGGACGACTCGCTGACTACCTGCGCTCCGGCCGGGGACACGGATACCAGAAGCATCGTCAGAATCGTGGCTGACATGCGCAATTTGTTCACAGATCACCCCTCGCATTGCGCCACCTTTTACCTTATTGTCCCAGCCACGAGCGGACTGGGCCAATAGACAAGCGTCTTTCCTACGGGCACAGGTCGGCTAGAATGCCTGTGTCGAAATCCGAAGTTGTAAAGTGAGGAGCGCAGTGGCACGAAGCGGAAGCGCGGAGCGGAAAACGGGGGAGACGTTCGTCCGGGTGAGCCTGGACCTGGACGGTACGGGCGTGGCGGAGGTCTCGACGGGGGTCGGGTTCCTGGATCACCTCCTGCACCTGATGGCCCACCACTCCGGCATAAATCTCACGGTCGAGGCCCAGGGGGATACCTGGGTGGACGACCACCACACGGTCGAGGACACGGGGCTGGTGCTCGGCCGCGCGTTCGACGAGGCGCTCGGCGATAGGACGGGGATAGTGCGTTTCGCCGACGCGAGCGCGCCACTCATCGAGGCGCTTTCGACGGCGGTGGTGGACCTCGGGGGGCGCAGTCACCTCACCTGCAACCTCGGGCCTATGCCGGAGAAGATCGGGACGTTCGACGTGGAGCTTGTGCAGGAGTTCCTGCGGGCCTTTACCCAATACGGACACTTCACCCTCCACTTCAACTGCCACTACGGCGAGAACGCCCACCATAAAGTCGAAGCCGGCATAAAGGCGCTCGCGGTCGCGCTGCGGGAGGGCATGGCCCCCAGGAGCGGCGGCAGCGCCTCCACCAAAGGAGTAATCGATTAGCTTGGCGGCCCGCGGCGGCGGTATAGAGACAATCGTGTTCGATCTGGGGGGCGTGTTGATCGACTGGGACCCCCGCTACCTGTACCGCAAGATCTTCGCCAACGAGGAGGAGATGGAAAACTTCCTCGCGACGGTCGCCACGATGGAGTGGCACTTAGAGCAGGACCGGGGCCGCTCCACGAAGGAGGCTACCACGCTACTACTCTCCGAGCATCCTAACTATGGGCGGGAGATCGAGGCGTACTACGCGCGCTGGGACGAAATGTTCGGTGGGCCGATCTCCGGTGCCGTCGAAGTCCTCCGGGAACTGCGCGCGTCGGGATTGCCGCTATACGCTCTCACGAACTGGTCGGCCGAAGTCTTCCCGCTAGCCCGCGAGCAGTACGAGTTCCTGGGGTGGTTCGACGAGATCATCGTGTCGGGTGAGGAGCGTATCATCAAGCCGGACAAAGAGATATACGACGTGCTCGTCCAGCGTACCGGCCTGGACCCCGCCACGACCGTATTCATTGATGACTCGCGCTCCAACGTGCTCGCGGCCGAGGAACTCGGTTTTACCGCAATAGAGTTCCACGACGCCGACAGGCTCCGCGAAGAGCTGGCGCGTCTGGAAGTCTTGCCGGTGACCGTCGAGAGTCGAGTGAAGGATGGCTGAGACCTTGAATGTGGCGATGGTGGATTACGACGCGGGGAACACGCTCTCGGTGCGGCGCGCGCTGGAGAAGGTTGGGGCAGTAGTGGATCTCACCCCCGACCCGGATGTGGTCGGCCGGGCGGACGCGGTCGTACTCCCCGGGGTCGGAGCGTTCGGCGACTGCATGCGGAAGCTGCGGGAGCGCGGGATGGATGAGGCGTGCTTGGAGGCCTACCGCTCCGGCACGCCGTTTCTCGGAGTGTGTATAGCCCTCCAGGTGCTCTTCGAGCGCTCGGCCGAGTCGCCAGGCGTCGAAGGCCTGGGAATCCTTCCGGGGGGCGTGGCCCGGTTCGCGTCGAACGGCCTCAAGGTACCGCACATGGGCTGGAACGAGCTGGCCCTCGCCCGCTCGCACCCCGTCCTCGACGGCCTGGACGGGGAGGCATTCTACTTCGTCCACTCCTACTACCCGGAGCCCGACGAACCCTCGGATGTCCTCGGTACCTCGGAATACGGCGTGCGGTTCTGCGCGGCAGCGGGGAGGGAGAATCTGATCGCCGTTCAATTCCATGCCGAGAAGAGTAGCCGCGCCGGCCTCAAGCTCTACGAGAACTTCCTCTCCTGGGCGCGGCGTTCGTGAGCGGTCACACCGGCGACTTTACAGTCTACCCGGCCATAGATCTTCGGGGCGGGCGTTGCGTGCGGCTGAAGCAGGGAGACTTCGGGCGCGTCCGGGAGTATGATGCCGACCCGGTAGCGCGCGCCCGGGAGTGGGAGCGGCGCGGGGCGCGGGCCGTGCACGTCGTTGATCTCGACGGGGCGAAGCAGGGCTGGCCGGTGCAGTTGCAACTTATCGGCGAGATGGCCCGGTCTGTCGAGGTGCCGTTGCAGGTTGGCGGCGGCATTCGCACCCTCGAAGATTTACGGGCCGTCCGGGACGCGGGAGCGAGCCGCGTGGTGATGGGTACGGCGGCCGTCGGAGATCGGGAGCTGCGGCTGCGCGCGGTGGAGGAGGTCGGAGCGTCGCTCGTCGTCGCGGTGGACGCGCGCGACGGCATCGTGGCCACGCACGGCTGGCAGCGGGCGAGCGGAGTAGACGTACTGGAACTGTCGGAGGAGTTGGCTGGAGACGGCGTGGCGTCCGTGCTCTACACCGATGTCGCCCGAGACGGGATGGACCTGGGCGCGGCGCTCGAAAAAACCGCCGAGGTGGCCCGCGTCGTCCCGACCATCGCCAGCGGCGGCGTGCGCGGCGTCGAAGATATCGTAGCTCTGCGGAAGATAGACGGCGTTACTGGGGTCGTCGTCGGCACCGCGCTGTACGAGGGTACCGTGACGCTCGAAGAGTTGTTGGCCGCGGCCGAAGGCCGCTGAAAAAGACTGCCGGTCCAACCGCCGAAAATATCACTCAATTGAGTGATGCGCGGGACGAGCCAACGTGTATATCATGCTAACGTTGCGGTGAGGAGGGTCGGGATGTCACGTCCTGTCCCCGAGAAAGGAGTGCGGATGAGACGGCGGACGGTTCTGTTGTTGGCGGCGATGCTCGTGGCTCTCGCGGTGGCTGGTGGTGTCGCCCTGGCGGCGACCATAGACGGCACGGCGGGGGATGACTCCATCAGGGGTACCCGTGGCCCGGATACCATTGATGGGCGGGGAGGCGACGATACGATCCGCGGCTTCCGGGGAGCGGATTCGCTTGCGGGAAGCTCCGGCGACGATGCCATCAGCGCCGGGCCGCGCGACGAGACGGCGATAGATACCGTCTCCGGGGGTAGCGGTGACGACCTGATCGTGGCGCGCAACGTCCCGGCCGCGAAGGACGTTATCGACTGCGG
>CALMWA010000426.1 GCA_937873125.1 uncultured Actinomycetes bacterium
GCATCGAGGTCGCGGTCGTGATGTTCGCGCTGTACATCCTCTACCTCATCTACTACTTCCGAAGCCCCGAGGGCGGCATCGCGACCGGCGAGGGACACGCGCCATTCGGGAAGACAGCTTCCCTTGTACTGTTGCTCGGGGCGACGGCGGCGGTCGCGTTCGTCTCCGAGGCATTCGTCGGCGCGATAGAGCCGATGAGCGAGGAGATCGGGCTCTCAGAGCTCTTCGTCGGCGTCATCATCGTCCCGATAGTCGGCAACATCGCCGAGCACATCGTCGGCGTCCAGATCGCCTACAAAAACCAGATGGATTTCTCGATGGCGATCTCGCTCGGAAGCTCCATCCAGGTGGCCCTCCTCGTCACACCGATCCTGGTCTTCCTCGGTCCCCTGCTCGGCACGCCGCTCAAGCTCGTCTTCAGCCCACTGGAACTCGGCGCGCTCGCGGCGGCGGTCGTGGTTACCGGCTTCGTCGCCCTCGACGGCAAGTCCAACTGGCTCGAAGGCGCGATGCTCATAGGCGTCTACGTCATCGCCGCGCTGGCGTTCTTCTTCTCGCAGTAGGAGACGGACAATGAACGAATACACCCTGGCGCGCGGTATCGGCTGGCTCAGCGTCGCCGTCGGTACGGCCCTTGTCGTCGCCCCGAAGGCGGCCGTCAGCGGCTTCGGCATGGGCGAACGTCCGCGCCTCGGTCGCTTTCTTGGCGTAAAGGACCTCGTCATCGGCTTCGGGATCCTCGCCAACCGCGAAGAGCCGGCCCCCTGGCTCCTGGCCCGCGCCCTCTCCGACGCCCAGGACGCCGGCATCCTGATCGGCGGCATCGCAACCAGCGCGTTCCCGCGCGATAAAGCGCTCTTCGGCCTCACCTTAGCCATCAGCCTCGGCGTTACAAGCCTCGCCCTCGCCCGTCGCCTGAAATAGTCTCTAACTCCGAACGGCCAGCAACCCGTACATCAGCGGCACGGCCGGCACGCCTTCCGGCGGGACCATACGACGGCCCGGCAACTCGCGCATGCGGGCGAAGTGACGCTCGCCGTTGGAGTACGGATACTCTTCGAGCCTGGTTATCCTCATCCCCGCCCCGGAGAGCGCCGTCATGACCTCGCCCAGACCCCACTGAAAGAGTTGTGCGGGTTCGGGGTTCTCGAAGTTCCGTACTCCGTCCTCGAAGCCTGCGGGTGTCAGGCCGCCTTTGGATACGGCCACGTAGTCTCCGACGCCTTCGTCGAGCGGTAGCGGCTCGCCGCCGCGAGGGTAGCCGTGAACATGGTTCCAGTTTTCGTCGAACATGTCAGCCGCCGGGTGAAAATCCACGAGCACGAACCGTCCACCGGGATTCAGAAGCGATGCGATCCTGGTAGCCCAGGCTTCGAGGTCCGGGAGCCAGCACACGACACCGTAGGAAGAGAAGACGATGTCGAAGCTACGCTCCTCGCGCGCCGCCGAGGCGAGCCAGTCGTAGATATCAGCGCGCTCGAAATTCACCGGGGTCTGCGTTCTTTCGGATAGTTCGCGGGCGGAGCGTATGGCTTCGTCGCTGATGTCAACGCCGGTGACTACCGCGCCGAGTTTCGCCAGGCTGATCGAGTCGCCGCCCGAGTTGCACAATAGATGAGCGAGCTTCTTGCCTTCGAGGTCACCCAGAAGCTCTCGTTCCTCCGGGAAGAGGGTGTTGCCGCCGCCGCGGAAGAACCCGACGAGATCTCCCCGGTGGCTATCATGAACTCCGACCACGGCGTTCCACGATAGCCGGTTCTGCTGACGAATGTCCCTGCGTTCCACGGGGAGATTCTATATCGGTCCGATGTGATGCGCCCTGTCCCGAACTGCCGCCCGAAGAGTCGTCTCGAACCCAGCCACGGTGTCTTCCCAGCGCGGCAGATCCTCCGCGCGACGCTGCGCTGCCCCGGACATCCGCCGGCGGAGGGCGGGGTCTTCGAGCAGGAGGTCGAGCACTTCGGAGAGCGCCTCGGGGTCGTTCGGCGGGACCAGCACCGCCGCCTCCCGTCCGACAAGGTCCGGGACCGGCCCCACTCCGCAGGCTATCACCGGCAAACCGAAATACAGCGCCTCAGCGTACACCATTCCGTAGCCTTCGTAGACGGACGGGAGCACGAAGAGATCTGCCGCCGCGTAAGCCTGCGCGAGCGTGACATCGTCCACGGACCCAGACACAATAATGGACGTATCGAATACTGCGGTGATGGCAGCCCAGACCCGCGCGGCGTACTCTGGCTCGGCGTCCGTCTCGCCGATTAGCTCTAGCACCGCCCCCGGACGCTCCTGTCGCGTCCAGGCGTCAACGAGGCTCAGTATTCCCTTGCGCGGTATCCACTGCGCGATACAGAGTACGCGCACCGGACCGCCAGATGCGCTACCGGCAGTAGGTATATCCAGACGGTCAAAGCCGGGCGGCACGACCTGGATACGATCCGCCGGCACGCCCAGTTCCTCCAGCAAACGCCGGCCGTGGCCGCTCACGGCTATGAGCCGGTCGGCGTGCAACAGCGGCTCCTCATACTCGCACTCGCGGACAACGCGCTCGTCGGACTCGCCGCCCGCGACGCTCGGCAGTTCGTGGACCATCGCCACGACCGGACACGCTGCCCGCCAGCGGTCGAGGTGCGGCGCCACCGCAACGCGAGCGAGAGCGTCCACCACTATTACGTCGAACGCCGAAGGTTTCAGCCGCGCGCCGAGAGCGGTCGCCGCCGACTCCTGCTCCTCCGGCGACGCGCCGGCGGCTACTATCTCCTCCACCTCGATACCCCGATCGCGCAGCCCGACGATAACGCGAGCGTTGTAGAGGTAGCCGCCGGTTCTGCGGCTCGTGTCCCCTACGGTGACGAATGCTACGCGCATGGAGGAACCGGGATCAGGTAAGCGAATCCTCGCGGGCGGCGTAGACTTCGGGCGACTCCCAGATCCGGACGATGAGCGAGTCGAGCCCACTACCGCGCAGAGCCGGGGCGAGATTCTCCCAGCAGTGGCGGGCGACGGCCTCGGCGGTAGTGTTGACCTCCGCAAGGCCCGGCACCTCCGTGAGGTCGCGGTAGTGGAGCGAAGCAGCCAGCTCGTCCACCGCCGGGCGCAGCTTGCCGATATCGTAGAGGGTTTCGTCGTCTTTGAGGCTCGCACCGCGCACGATGACCTCCAGCCGGTAAGTGTGGCCGTGGGTGCGGGTCGCCGGCCCGAAGTCCCCGACCAGGCGGTGCGCCGCCTCGAACTGCGCGGCTATGTAGATCTCATACATCCTGTCCTCCTCGTTCTTCTTCGTAGGTCAACACAATCTGCACAGACTCGCCGGGGCACTCGTCGAGTAGCCGATACGCCTCACCGGCACGGGAGAACGGGATGCGGTGCGACACAAGCTCTTCGAGCCGCAGCCGGGGCAGGAGCTTCAGGACCGCCGCCATCCGGCGGTCGCGGTCCCAGCGCGGCCCCGACTCCGGCGCGAGCCTCCCGACCTGAGACGAACGGAGCCTCACCCTCCCCCGATGGAAGTGTCCGCCGAGCGAGAGCGACACGGGCTTCGAGCCGTACCACGACGCGACCACGACCGTGCCCTCCTCGGCGACGCCGTCGATAGCAGTCTGCAATGCCGGCCCGGCTCCACTCACCTCCACCGCGACGTCGGCGCCGCGTCCACCGGTCACCTCCCACAGATGAGCATCGATGTCATCGTCCGGCTCGAATGCCACGTCGGCACCGACGGCGAGCGCCAGTTCCCGCCGCTTCTCAAGTGGGTCGACGACCAGCACCACTCCGGCGCCGGAGAGCTTCAGGAGCTGCGTAACGAGGAGCCCCACCACCCCCTGCCCGAAGACGAGCACCGTCTCGCCGAGGCGCAGGGGCGTATCGTGGACGATATTCAGGGCGGTCTCCAGGTTGGCGCAGTAGACGCCGAGTTGGGGGTCAAAGCCTTCCGGGAGGCGTACCGGCGTGTGGGCCGGGACGGTAAAGAAATCCTGGTGCGGATGGTGCACGAAGACCGCGTCTCCAGGCGAGAGGCGCTGCACGTGTGAGCCGGTATCGAGTACGTAACCGACGGCGGCGTAGCCGTACTTTATGGGGAAGCCGTAACTCCCGACGAGCGTGGGGAGGTCGAGGAGCATGCCTTCCGGCGCCTCGCCCCGGTAGACGAGCATCTCGGTGCCGCCGCTGATGGCCGAGGCGACCGTTCGGACTCGCACGTCTCCGGGGCCGGGCGGCGATGCGATCTCGTCGTGCAGCTCCACGGTTCGCGGCGCAGCGAACCAGAGAGCGCGGGCTTCAAGTTCCTTCGACACCGGCCCCGTTGCTGTTCGGGATACCGTTTGGGTACTCGACTCGGCTGTCCAGGATCAGGTCCACTCCGCACGACTCGATGGTGGTCCCGGTGAGCATGAGAGAACCGGCCAGATCCCGGATACCCAAATCTCCCACGGCCTCTATGCCGGAGCCGAGGATCTTCGGCGCGATGCACACCGCCAGCCGCCGCACGAGCCGCTCGCGCAAGAACCCCGTGATGAGCGCCGCACCACCCTCGACCATCGCCGACTCGACCCCCATCCCGCGCAGCTCCGAGAGCAGCGCGTGAAGGTCCACCCTTCCAATCTCATCCTCCGGCAGCCGCAACACCGTAGCGCCGAGCGCCCGCGCCCCCTCGCAGCGCTCTTCCGGCACGCGCCCGGTCACGGCCAGGACGGTCCCCTTGGCGGCGCCGTTCGCGAGCACGGCGGCGGCGAAGGGCGTTCGGAGGGTGCTGTCCACCACTACACGAAGCGGGTCCTCTCCCGTAGCGTACCGGACGGTAAGGCGCGGGTCGTCCTTGCAAGCGGTGCCGGCCCCGACGATGATGGCGTCGTGAGCGGCGCGCAGCTCGTGGGCGAACCGCAACGAGTCCGGGCAACTTATCCACTGCGAGTTGCCGCCCGCCGTCGCCAGCCTGCCGTCCAGCGTCTGAGCGTAGCTGACCGTGATCTCCGGGTGCGTGATCTTCCTCTCCCTGCCGGTTCCCTGACAAAAGGTTAACACGACCATCCTACATAACGCCGGACAACATAACGCGGAGATCCGAATGCTGGCATACTGAGGCCATGACCGAAGACCGGATACTGCTGGAAGGCATGATCTTCACCGGCCGCCACGGCACGCTGCCCGCCGAGCGCGAGTTGGGTCAGCCCTTTATCGTGGACGTCGAGATGCGCCTGGACCTCCAGCCGGCCGGGTCAACAGACGACCTCATGAAGACCGTAGATTACAGCGAGGTACACCGGATGGCGCAGGGGATCGTCGAAGGAGAGCCCGTCGGGCTCACCGAGACGCTCGCCGAGAGGATCGCCGCGGCCGTCCTGGAGAACTTCCCGCTGGTCGAGGCCGTGAAAGTAAAAGTCGCCAAGCCGCACGTCCGGCTGGAAAGCACAGTCCTGACGGGCTCAGCTGTCGAGGTTGTAAGGTACCGCGCGACTACCCAATAGTAGCAGCCAATCTCCGGCGATGGAATTCGCCGTCCCATTAAAACCACCTTCGCCTACCGTGCGTAAGAACCGTCAGCATGGTTGCGCGGCGTAGGCCCGGCTCCGTTCGGTAGCTCTAGCCTAAATGAGCCAGAAAAATAGGGTTCATTTTAGCGATGAGCGGTAGCGAAACCGCCACCATACTGGATACGTAGAGGAGAGATACAGTCGGGATGGATGCGTGTCAACGCGCGCGACGGCTTACGAAAACGCTGCGACGAGGAGGCTTCATCCTGGACAACATCTCTCACATCTCGACCATAGAGACCCTCCGCGCGCCCGCGCCGGAGACGACCGGGAATCTGGAGGTTCTGACGAAGGCCTGCGCGGACGACCTGCTCCGCGCCTTCGGGCTCCGAGCTTCGCGGGCCGAGTGGTCCATTCTGGAGACCATCGCCCGCGTACCGGCCCGTCGGCTGGCGCGTCAGGTGATGATCTACGACCAGATCGTCGGGGAGGCGGGGCTGCGGGCCGGCGGCGCGTGGGCGCTCGAACAGATGGCCCGGAGCGCACGAGTCGAGGGCCGGGAGAACGTGCCGGATGAGGGACCACTGTTGCTCGTCTCCAACCATCCAGGTCTCGCAGACGCCGTCGCCCTGTTCGCGGCCAGCCCGCGAGAAGATCTGCGCGTGGTCGCCGCCAAGCGTCCGTTACTGGAGTGCCTGCCGAACACCTCGCGGCGCCTGATCTCCGTCACCGGGGATCCAGCCAGCCGTCTCGGTGTGGTGCGGGCCGCGTCCCGGCATCTGCGAAGCGGCGGCGCGGTCCTGACGTTCCCCGGAGGCAGGATCGAGCCGGACCCGGCCATACTGCCCGGCGCTATAGAAGCACTCGGATACTGGTCCCAGAGCGTAAATCTCTTCGCCCGTCTAACGCCAGGTCTCACCGTCGTCCCGGTGGTGGTGAGCGGCGTCATCTCGTCCGCCGCCCTCCGCAACCCGATCGTCCACCTCCGCCGCCGGAGGAGAGACCAGGAGTGGCTTGCGGCCACCCTCCAGATGCTGGTGCCCGCCCTGCGAAACGTGAGCGTGCAAGTGGAGTTCGGACGCCCGATCCCTGCCGGCGAGTCTTCGCGTGTCGGCGACGCGGTGCTGGACGAGGCGCGGCGGCTCATGCTGAACGGAGGGGCCGGGTAGTGCTTGTCCGTCGGAGACTCGGCTCGCCGCTCGCGTTCCTGTTCGTCACGGTGTTCGTGGACATGGTCGGGTACGGAATCATAGTTCCTCTGCTGCCGTTCTACGCGAAACAGTACGCCTCGGGCGCCCTGGTGATCGGACTGCTCGGCTCTCTGTACGCCGTGATGCAATTCACCTGCGGGCCGGTTCTCGGCGGCCTCTCCGACCGTTACGGACGCCGGCCGGTTCTGCTGGTCTGCCTGTTCGGCGCGTCGCTCGCCTACCTGCTGCTCGGTATCGCCGCCTCGCTCGCCGCTCTCGTCCTCGCGGTCGTCCTCGCCGGCGGCGCAAGCGGCACCCTGGCGACCGCCCAGGCGTACATCGCGGACAGCACGGCCCGCGAGGACCGCGCGAAGGGGCTCGGCCTCATCGGGGCGGCCTTCGGGCTCGGGCTGATGGCCGGTCCTGTGATCGGCGGTCTCCTGAGTCTCTACTCATTGAGCGCTCCGGCCTACGCCGCGTCCGGCCTCGCCTTCGCCAACGTAATCTTCGGATACCTCGCGCTGCCGGAGTCCCTGCCGCTGCACCTCCGCCGGTCCGTACCGCTCTTGCGTCTCA
>CALMWA010000427.1 GCA_937873125.1 uncultured Actinomycetes bacterium
GAAGTGCGAGGTCAACGTCGGCAAGCCGGACCCGATCATGCTGAAGACCATCATGGACATGATCGGGCTCGACGCCAGAGATTGCGTCATGACCGGTGACCGGCTCTACACCGAGATCCGCATGGCCCTAGACGCCGGGATGCCCTCGGCCGTCGTCTTCACCGGCGAGACGACCCCCGAGATGCTGAAAGCCGAGACCGAAGAGAACAAACCCGAGTACGTGCTCGACAGGATAGACCGCCTCATCCCACGGCAGATATGGGACGAACTCGGCTGGACGGAGGATGACGAGTAGATGTTCCAGACACTGGAGGTAGCGTATGAATGACCAGCGGATAGCAGACGCGCTGCGCGACGCGACCGACACGCAGAACGTCATCATCGGCACCGGGGTACTCTCTTCGGTCGGTGAGGTGTTCGAGAAGAGCTTCGATGGCGCGACGGCCGTCGTCGTGACGGACGAGAATATCTGGGTTGCGGCGGGCGAGGAGGTGCAGAAGAGCCTCGAAGCCGCCGGACACAAGACCCTGGAGCCGTACGTTTTCCCCGGCAAACCCACGCTGTACGCTGGCTACGACAATATCGAGACGCTCGTCGGGTCGCTGCGCGAGCATGACGCGATCCCGGTTGCGGTAGGGTCCGGGACGCTCAACGACATCGTGAAGCGGGCGGCCCACGAGTGCGACCGGCCGTACATGAACGTCTCCACCGCCGCCTCGATGGACGGCTACACGGCGTTCGGAGCGTCCATCGAGAAGGACAACAAGAAACAGACGCTCACCTGTCCCGCGCCGCGCGCTGTGCTCGGCGACGTGGATGTCCTGGCGAGCGCGCCGAAGCGGATGACGGCTTCCGGCTACGCCGACCTGCTGGGCAAGGTGACGGCGGGTGGTGACTGGCTGATCGCCGACGCTCTAGGCGTCGAGCCTATCCCGCCGGACGTGTGGGAGATGGTGCAAGGGCCGTTACGCGAGTGGACCGGCAAGCCGGCCGAGCTCGCTGGTGGGGATCTGGAGGCGATGGACAGCCTGATCGAGGGCCTCATCATGTCCGGTCTCGCCATGCAAGCCCACCAGTCCTCCCGGCCAGCCTCCGGGGCGGAGCACCAGTTCAGCCACCTCTGGGAGGGCGAGGGGCTCGGGCGCGACGAGGAGCCGCCGCTCTCGCACGGCTTCAAGGTCGGTGTGGGCTCCATAGCCATCGCCGCCCTCTTCGAGCGCGTACTCCAGTGCGACCTGGCGAACCTCGACGTGGACGCTGCCTGCGAAGCCTGGCCGTCGTGGGAGAAGATGGAGAAAAACGTGCGAAGGATGTACGCGGGCTCGAAGCTAGAAGATGCCGCCGTCAAGGAGACCGAGGCCAAATACGTGGACGCCGGCGCGCTGCGGGATCGGCTGAACCTGCTGCGCGAAGTCTGGCCGGAGCTGCATGTTAAGGTAGAGCAGCAGCTCATGCCGGCCGACGAATTGAGGGGGATGCTAAAGGCGGCCGGGTGTCCCACGAGTCCCGAGGAGATTGGGCTCGGCCGTGAGGCGTTCAGGGCGACGTACTTCAGGGCGCAGATGCTCCGCAAACGCTACACCGTTCTGGACCTCGCCTTGGAGACCGGCATCCTCGACGAGTGCGTGGAGGAACTGTTCGCGCCGGGCGGCTTCTGGGCCTCGTGAACGGTCCGAAGCGTAGGCGGAAGGACAGACGGGTATCTCGCCAAAGAGCGTTGGAAACACCGGTAAAACAACGAGGAGGTAACTAATCATGAAGATCGCCATCGGATCGGATGACGCGGCATTGGAGTTGAAGGCCACGCTCACCGAACGTTTGAAGGAGCTGGGCTACGAGGTCCAGGACTATAGCCCGAAAGAGGGCGACGACTACCCCGACGTGGCCGTCGAGGTCGCCGAAGCGGTCGCCGCCGGAGAACACGAGCGCGCCATCCTGTGCTGCGGCACGGGCATCGGCATGAGCATCACCGCCAACAAGGTCCCCGGCGTGAGAGCCGCCCAGTGCCACGACGTGTACTCCGCCGAGCGCGCCCGCAAGTCCAACAACGCGCAGATCCTCACTATGGGCCAGCGCGTCATAGGGCCGGAGGCGGCGAAGACGGTCATGGACGCCTGGCTGGAGTCCGAGTTCGCGGGCGGTAGTTCGACCAAGAAGGTCGAGAAGATGGAGGCGATAGACCGCCGATATCATCCGGTGAGCTAGGAGGTATCGTGTACCCGGCGGGGTGTCGGGCTTCGACATCCCACCGGGCTGAGTAGGTGGAGGGGCTGGTTCTCAGGCTCCCAAAGACGACGCAGGAGGCAACTTGGATCTCAAGATCGAACAAAACGTGGCGCGGCGTTCTATAGACAGCGTCAGGACTCTCGCGATGGACGCGGTGCAGAAAGCCGGCAACGGGCATCCCGGCACGGCGATGGCGCTAGCCCCGCTTGCGTACACCATATTCACCAGGTTCCTGCGCCACAACCCGGCGAACCCCAAGTGGCCTGACCGTGACCGCTTTGTCCTCTCGGCGGGACACGCCTCGATACTCCAGTACTCGATGCTGCATCTCACCGGCTACGACCTGCCGCTAGATCAGATAAAACGCTTCCGCCAGACCGGCTCCATAACGCCCGGCCACCCGGAGCACTTTCTCACGCCGGGCGTCGAGACGACGACCGGCCCGCTCGGGCAGGGCTTCGCGAACGGCGTCGGGATGGGCATGGCTGAACGCTTCCTGGCCGACCGCTACAACCGCATCGGGCATGAGATAGTGAACCACCGGACCTTCGCCATCTGCTCCGATGGCGACCTGATGGAGGGTGTCTCAAACGAAGCCGCCTCTCTCGCCGGGCAGAACGCAATCGGGAAACTCGTCTACTTCTACGACGACAACCGCATCACCATCGACGGCACGACCGCCATCTCTTTCGACGGCGAGAACAAGGCCAAACGTTTCGAGGCCCAGGGCTGGCACGTCCTGCACGTCTCGGATTCAGAGGATTTGGAAGCCCTGGCGGAAGCAACTCAGGCTGCCATCGACGAGGACGAGCGTCCATCGCTGGTCATCGTGCGCTCGCACATCGCCTACCCCGCGCCCAATGCGATGGATACGGCCGCCGCTCACGGCTCGGCGCTCGGGGAGGATGAGGTCCGCCTGGCGAAAGAAGCCCTTGGCCTCGACCCGGACGCCCACTTCGACGTGCCGGACGAAGTCTACGAACACATGGACCAGAGAGCGCGCGGCGGCGAGCTCGAAGAAGAGTGGAACGAACGTTTTGCTGCATGGCACGAGGAGTTCCCGGATCTCGCGGAGGAGTGGGACCAGGCCTGGAGCGGCGAACCGATGCCCGGCTACGCCGAGAAGCTCCCGAAGTGGGACCCGTCCGAGACGGAGAAGATGGCGACTCGCAAGGCCGGCGGGGCGGCGATGGAGGCCTTCCAGGACTACACGCCGACCATGATCGGGGGCGCGGCCGACCTCGTCGGTTCGACCAACACCACGTTCTCGAACGGTGGAGTGTTCTCCCCGAACAACGCCGGGCGCAACATCGCCTGGGGCATCCGCGAGCACGCGATGGGCTCCTGCGTAAACGGCATCGCGCTGCACGGCGGCATGGTGAGGCCGTATGGCTCGACCTTCCTCATCTTCTCGGACTACATGCGCCCGGCCGTCAGGCTCTCGGCTTTGATGGGCATAAAGGTAGCCTGGATCTGGACACACGACTCCGTCGGTCTCGGTGAGGACGGTCCGACCCACCAGCCCATCGAACACTATATGTCCCTGCGCGCCATACCGAACCTCACGGTCATCCGGCCGGCCGACGCCAACGAGACCTCGGTAGCCTGGCGCAGCATTTTCGATACCGACGGTCCCGTGGCCTTGCTACTCACCCGCCAGAACGTACCCGTTCTGGACCCCGGCCCGGCCGAGGGCGCGCTAAAGGGCGCATACGTGCGTGAGGACGCGGACGGCGGCGACCCGGAGGTGATCCTTATCGGGACCGGCTCCGAGGTCGCGGTGGCCCTCGAAGCGAGGGAGCTGCTCGCGGAGAAGGGCGTCTCGGCGCGGGTGGTGAGTATGCCGTCGTGGGAGATCTTCGACGCCCAGGACCAGTC
>CALMWA010000428.1 GCA_937873125.1 uncultured Actinomycetes bacterium
ACGCGGTCCACGGAGAACCGGGGATTACCCGCGACCGCAGCCTCGACCATCCTCAGGCGGTCCTCGGCGGTGGCCCGCACGCTCGACGCTTCCTTATGCGGCGGGATCCCGCCCGGCACGAAGATGACGTGTTCCAGGCCCAACTCGTCCGCGACCTGCTCGGCGATGACCATATGCCCCTGATGTACGGGGTCGAAAGTTCCACCGAAGATACCGATTCTCATATCGTCCTCATCGGAAGTCGAACACCGTCTCCCCGATCCGGACCTCATCCCCTGTCTCGGCCCCGGCCCGCCGCAACGCGGCCACAACGCCCCGCTTCTCGAGCTGGCGCTGGAAGTTCTCGACACCCTCCGGGCTCTGCCAGTCGGTCTTGAGGGCTAGACGCTCCAGTTCCTCGCTGGATACCGCGTACACCCCGTCCTCGTTCTCCACCCGCATCCCGTGCCACGTCGGACGGAAGACGCGATGCTCCTCCTCGCCCACCTCATCCTCTTCCACCAACGCCGCCAGCCGCGCCTCCAGAAGATCCCGCAACTCCTCCACGCCCTCTCCGGTTTCCGCAGACATCTGGATCGCGCCGGGAAACGTCTCTCTCAGGTAGTCCCGCAGCTCCTCATCCAGAAGGTCGATCTTGTTGAGCGCCACCACCTTTGGCTTGCCGGAGAGGCCCGCCGCGTGTAGCTCCGCCAGCAGCGTACCCTCGGCGCCTTCGGGGTCTTCGCTAGCGTCGAGAATGAGCGCTAGCAACCGCGCCCGTGCGACGTGCCGCAAAAAGCGGTTTCCGAGCCCCCGTCCCTCGCTCGCTCCGGAAATGAGCCCCGGTATATCAGCGACGACGAACGGGGTTGGGTACGTCTTCTCATCCACGACTCCAAGCTGTGGCGTAAGCGTGGTGAACGGATAGTCGCCGATCCTCGGCCGGGCCGCGCTCATTCTCGTGAGGAGCGAGGACTTGCCGGCGTTCGGCAGGCCCACGAGGCCGACATCCGAGAGGACTCGCAACTCCAGCCGGATCTCGCGCTCCTCACCCGGCAGTCCTTTCTCGCGGAACGCCGGCGCCTGACGGGTCGAAGTTGCGAAAGAGCCGTTCCCACGCCCGCCCTCGCCGCCACGGGCCGCTATACAAGACTGTCCGGCCTCGAAGAGGTCATCTAAGAGACCGTCTTCGTCGTAGACGCGCGTGCCGACAGGAACGTCCAGAGTAATGTCCGAGCCGCGCTCACCGGCGCGGTTGTTCCCGGACCCATGGCGACCGCGCTCGGCGGCGATTACTTTGCGGTACGCATACGGTTCGAGCGTCGAGAGGTCTTCAGTGGCGCGGACGATTACGGACCCGCCGTCGCCGCCCCGGCCACCGTCTGGGCCGCCGCGTGGCTTGTACTTCTCGCGGTTGAATGAGACGCTGCCGTCACCACCGCGGCCTCCGCGGACGACGAACCGGGCTTCATCTATGAACTGCAACGGGGCTAGATCCCCCCGTAACGCGGTCTCAGACCGTGGCCTCCTCGAATACCGGTGCTTCGAGCACGCTGACGGTCTTGCGCCCCTTGCTCCTGCCGAACACGACCTGCCCGTTCGCCTTGGCGAATAGCGTGTCGTCCGATCCCTTGCCCACGTTCTGGCCGGGATGGAGCTTCGTCCCCCGCTGACGCACTATGATGCTGCCGGCGGAGACGACCTGGCCCCCATAACGCTTTATGCCGAGGCGCTTGCCCTCGGTATCCCGGCCGTTGCGCGAAGATCCGCCACCCTTTTTATGAGCCATTACCTATACCTCCAGGACCTTTATCCGGGACAACTCCTGACGATGCCCGGTCTTCTTACGATACGTCTTCTTGGGCTTGTACTTGTAGATGTGGATCTTGTCTCCCCGCACGTGCTCCAGTATCTCTACCTTCGCCGTCCGGGCCTCGAAGCCGACCCCATCATCGTCGACCAGGAAGCTGACCGGCAACTCCACCGAGTCCCCGATATCGCCCTTTACCCGGTCCACGAGGATCTCCTGCCCCTCGCTTACCCTGTATTGTTTTCCGCCGCTCTTCACTACTGCAAACACTGCCATCTCTCCTGCTATCTTGGGAAT
>CALMWA010000429.1 GCA_937873125.1 uncultured Actinomycetes bacterium
TTCAGTTCTAATCCTTGGTCGGTGCTCAATAGAAACTCGTTCGCAAAATCCTTATAGTGTCTACGCGTGTTGTTCTTGTCGAAGACGTTTACCTTCTTGCACGCCTCGATTATGTTGTCTTCGGAAGGAACAGGATGGCCCAATATTTCGTTATACGCCCATACGTAGAGGATGATGAACCGCCGCTGCTGCTCCCGCCAACTCTTACCTTTGAAATCAACTAGTTTCGGTATAACTTCGTTTTCCCCGTGTTGCCTGAAGAGTTTCAACGCTCTACTTCTATCTGACCCGTCTTGTTCCTCTACCGCCAACGTGTCCCGAATATGAGGCTGATCCTGCTGGTCGGAGATTTCTTTGGTCTGTTCTGGTGTCTGCTCTTCAGGAGATCCGATCGGAGTCAGTGCTGGCTGTTGATATGCCGAAGAACGAGGAGATACAGGTATAGAGCGCGTGAAGCTGCCTAATAGCGCCGCCGCATGCCTGACCGCATCATCGGAGAAGCGTCCCTTGATAAGCCGGTGTGCTGAGTTCTCTGTTTGATTCTCTTCAAGGGTGAACTCGTTAAACGGATCCTGTGCTGTTGTTTCAGAGACAAGCGGTTGTCCGCAGACAAAGCAGATTCTTTTGTCACGGACGAGCATCTTTCCGCAGTTCGTGCACTTAACCTGATGATTGCAGTTGAGACAAAAATTGTACCTGTCATCAAGCTCGTTATCGCAATACTGGCATTCAGGCACGCTGCCTCCCCATCCCGATTCTCAGATCTACGTCAACAATGCTACAACATGCGGTAACAAACTCACAAGTAAGATTCGACGTAGACAGCAATACTCTAACCGCTTCCTGCCCCCACGAGCGTGAGCCACCCTCCGACCCAGAGCAGCAGCAGACCGCCCCACACCGGCCAGCGTGCTTCGGGAACCAGACTCTCCGCTAGCGCGGCTGGCGCGCATCCGATGTAGAACATCCAGATCAAGGGAAGTCCGACACCTGACGTCTCCAGAGAGGCAAACGGCATGGAGCTGGCGGTCTGGGCGATCCACTCCAACAGTGTAACGAGAAAGCCGTTCGAGGCGTTGATCGGGTACGCGAGTAGCGGGGCCACGTTACCGGCGATGGCTCCCAGCAATCCCAGGGTGAGGATCGGGCCGGAGAGCGGGACCGCAACGAGGTTCGTGAGCACACCGATCACTGACACCGTACCGAAGCTGGCCGCGATTATGGGCGCGGTTGCGACCTGGGCCGCGAGAGAGACTGCGAGCAAGTTGGAGATCGCCTCCGGCGGCTTCTTGAGTGGTTTGAAAAGAGTGCTTTCCACGAACGATTTCAGGGGCTTTCTCAGGAGAAGGATGCCGAAAACGGCGGCTACGGAGAGCTGGAAGCCGGTACTGTAGATCAGCATCGGGTTGTACGCGAGCACGGCGGCGAGCATCGTCGTCATGAAGTGGAGCGGCGAGACCTGGAGTCCGAAGAACCGGGCCGCGAGAACCAGCGTAGCCACGACCCCGGCCCGGATCGCCGACGGCGGCGCGCCCGCCACGAGGATGTAGAGCCAGATCAGGGCCAGCGTTGCCGGGACACAGGCTCTTATCGGGATCGCGAACCCGCGCAATACGAAGTAGATCATGGCCGCCAGAATCGCCACGTGCTGACCGCTAATCGCCAAGACGTGAGTTATTCCTGAGCGCTGAAACGCTTCGTCCAACTCTTCCGGGATGCGGGATCGGTCACCGAGCACCATGCCCCGCACGACAGCCGCCTCGTCGGGCCGCAGCCCGTAGCCGAGGGCGACGTCCGTCCGGCGATGCACCCGCCCGATCCAGCCGTCCTCGCTCAGCGGCACCACATTCGTAGCATCCACGGTGGCCGAGATGCGCTTGGTGGCGAGGTATTTAGCGTAATCGAAGCCATCTTCACCCGGCTCGGGAATGGAGATCTCACCGTCCACGCGCACGTCGTCGCCCACACCGACGCTAAGATCACTGGCGAAGACTTCCACCCCGCCGCCGCGCAGGATCTCCTCGCCCTCGTACCACAGGTGCTCGACCCGGACGTCCGCCCGGTAGCCGTAGCTGCTCTGGGCCGGTGGCGAAGATATCTCGCCGGCCACGATAACCTCGCCGGGCTCCATCGCGGCGAGCTCCGCTAGCGGGTCGGGCGTGGAGAGGTGCAGGAAAGCTATCCCGACCCCCGCAACCGTAAAGACCGGCGACAGCATCGCCATCAGCCGCCAGTCCGGACGTACCAGATCCCGCCAAAATGTGCCTCCAAGAGCCAGGATCAGGCTCGCGATCACCAGCGCGATGCCCAGCGGCGGCAGCACGGTGCCGGCGACGATACCCGCGGCCACAGCGAGCGCCCAGGCGTCCAGACGCACCGGCGGCTTGAGGTCCAGGCCCAGATCGGGCGCGGAACGCGCCTCAGATCGTTGCAAAGGGCTCTATCTTCTCTAGGGTCGTCGGCCCGATGCCGGGCACTTCCTCCAACTCGTCCACTGACCGAAAGAGCCCGTTCGCCCGGCGATACTCGATGATGGCCTCCGCCGTGGACGGCCCAACCTGGGGCAACTCGTCCAGGCGCTCCGCATCCGCAGTGTTGATATTGACCTTAAGCGGCTGCTGGTTGCTCGCGGCCACCTCTTCGAGCGACGCGCTGTAGACGACTTTCGGAGCGCTCTCGGATACGCGAGCGGCATACATGGCACCACCGGCGAGCACAGCGACGACCAGTAAGCTCACGACGATCTGTGGTTTGTAAGACCGGAAAAAAGACGTAAGAGGGTTATCGGCGATGCGATCCCGGCGCGTTGTGGTGTCGAAGCCTTGCCTCATGCAACGGATATTCCGCAGACTCGGGGTCGTCAAACACCTGCAAAAGTACGGAAGTGGAGCCGAGGGGGATCGAACCCCTGACCTCCGCGCTGCCAGCGCGGCGCTCTCCCAGCTGAGCTACGGCCCCAAAAAGACTTTCAGAGTATAGAGACCGTCCCCCGAAGTGTCAATGCGAAGGCGTAGCTTTTAGGGTGCTACTCCTGCCAGCTCTCCTGCGGAGCGCTGCGCCAGAGGGATTCGAGGCGGTAGTAGTCGCGGGCCTCGTCGGTAAGGACGTGTACGACCACGTCTATGAAGTCCAGGCTGATCCAGGCTGATCCCTCGTCGATGCGCCGGGAGCGCGGACGGTGTCCGGCCTCGATCATCTTCTCGATAACCTCCTGAGCTATGCGCCGGGTCTGGCGGTCCGTCTCGGCGCTCGCCACGATGAAGTAGTCCGTGTACGAGACG